>JBEGTA010000212.1:0-4465 GCA_041179665.1 Pseudomonadota bacterium | reverse complement strand
TGGCCTCTGTGCTGGCCCACGAGTTGAGCCACGTCACACAACGGCACATAGCGCGGTCGATGGACGAGCAATCCAAGATGACCCCGCTGGTGATTGGTTCAATGATTTTGGGCGCCATCGCACTCAGCAAAAATCCGCAAGCAGCGCAGGGCCTGATCGTCGGCGGGCAAGCAGCGGCGATTCAATCGCAGCTGAGTTATTCGCGCGACATGGAGCGGGAGGCCGATCGGGTGGGCTATGGCGTGCTGGCCGATGCGGGCTACGACCCCCAAGGGTTTGTGGGCATGTTCGGCAAATTGCAGCAAGCGGCCGGCTTGAACGACAACGGGGCATTTCCTTATTTGAGAAGCCACCCACTGACCACCGAGCGCATCGCCGACATGCAAGCGCGCGTACAACTGAACCCTGCCGCCTCACGGGTGGCGGCCGATGTGTCGCAGGCGATGCTGGCCGCGCGGGCCAAAGTGATGTCACAAAACAGCACCGAAGCGCTGAAGGCTTGGACGCAAGACAGCAAGGCCACATCGCCCCAGGCCACACCCGCGCAAAAATCCGGTGCTTTGTATGCGGCCACCTTGTCGCACTTGCAACTGCGTGACATGGCCGCTGCCGAGCGGCAGTTGCAAGCCCTTTTAAAAACCGTGGCCGATGATCCTGCGGCCCACCGGCTGGCAGTGTTGTTGCATGCCGAGGTGGCCGCCAAGCAAGAGCGTTTTGATGTGGCCTTGCAGGTCTTGCAAACCTTGAGCTCCGCCAAGCCCACAACAGCGGTAACAGCGGCAACAGCAACAACAGGAAGCTTGCCTGCGGCAAGCACCATCCCTCGCCCCGAATTGATGGCCACCGCCGAGACCTTGTTGCGGCTGCCGCCGCACCCCGCCAGGGCTTGGGTGACGCAGCAACTGCGTGAGCAAGTGAGCCAAGTGCCTCACGATGCTCAAGCCTGGGACAATTTGTCTCGCTTGTACGCACTGCAAGGCCAGGCGCTGTTGTCGCTGCGCGCCGAAGGCGAAGCGCAAATGGCTCGGCTCGACTGGACGGGCGCCGTGGACCGCTTCAGAGCGGCACAAAATTGGGCCAAAAACAACCGCTTGCAAGCTGGTGACCACATCGAGGCCTCGATTGTGGACACCCGCCTGCGACAAGTGCAAACGCTGCTGCGCGAGTTGCAATCCGAGCGCTGATCCGAGCGCTAATCAACAACCTCAACGGCTGGGTTAAACCAAGTCCTTTTTGTCTAGGCGAAGGCGCTATGATGCCCGTCCTGTTCCAATCTCACCATGGCCGGAATCCACATCACCGACATCGAAGCTGCCATCAACCATTGGCGCATCAAAAACCCCTCGCCGGACGGGGTGACGCTGCCGCGCGAGCTGCGCGCCTTGGCCGAGGTGTACGCGCTGATGGTGTACTACAAGCACGATTTGGCCGATGAGTTCAGCTTGCCCTTGGTAGCCGCTGAAGCCTGGCAAGACTGGTATGCCACCACGCCCGACACGCCCTGCATTGCCATTTGCTCCACCAGCCAAGGTGATGAGACTTGCAAAGGGTGCGGCCGCAGTTTTGAAGAGGTGCAGCTGTGGACCGAAATGACGCCGGGTGAAAAACGCGCGGTTTGGTTCCGCATCACCGCCGACGGCACCTCTTGGCGCTTCAACCGCTATGCCGAACGTGCCGCCGAAGACCGGCATTGGGCCAAATCCGCAGCGGACGCTCAAACCAAATTGGACTTGAGCCCGCGCTGAAGGTCACCGCCCGCTTTATTTCCAGCGGGTCAACTCGATGTGCACACTGCCCAAGTCGCTGCTGAAGGTGACTGCGCCTTCTTGCACCGTGGCTTGAAGTTGCATGCTGCGTTCGGCCAATTTGGCCAGCTCTTGTGAGCCCTCGGCGGGTACGCGCCAGACCTGCAATTTGTCGAGGCGGGTGAGCTTGGTTTCAATGCCTTTCCACCAGATCTCGGCGGGTTGGCTGAAACAGTACAACAACACCTCATCGGCTTTCTGACAGGCTTTCATGATCGGTTTGTCTTCGGGCTGACCGACCTCGATCCACATCCGGGTTTGGCCGGTGAAATCGCGCAGACTCACATCCGGGTCATCGGGGTCCGACAGCCCCGCACCAAAGGCCAACTTGCCATCGCCACCGCACACCGCTTGCAGTTTGTAGGCGTTGATGGCCAGCGCCAACAAACGAATCATCATGCGTTCGTCGGTCTCGCTCGGGTGCCGCGCCAGTGTGAGGGGGTGGTCTTCGTAATAGCTGTGATCGATGTCGGCGATCGACAGGTTCGCTTTGTAAATGGTGGATTTGAGGGCCATATCAATCCATCAAACCCGACGGGCCAGTTCAGCGGCCTTGCCGACATAACTGCCGGGGGTCATGGCCAGCAGACGGTCTTTGTCGGCTTGCGGAATATCGAGGCTCTTAATCAGACCGTGCAAATCGGCAGCGGTGACGCTCTTGCCGCGTGTGACTTCTTTCAGTTTTTCATAAGCGCCCTGCACCCCAAAGCGGCGCATCACCGTTTGAATGGGCTCGGCCAACACTTCCCAGGCGGCATCCAAATCAGCGGCCAAAGCTTCCTCGTTCAGCTCGAGTTTGTTCAAGCCCGTCATCAGCGAGCTGTAGGCCAAGGTGGTGTAGCCCAAGCCCACGCCCATGTTGCGCAGCACCGTGGAGTCGGTCAGGTCGCGCTGCCAACGGCTGACGGGCAACTTTTCTGCCAAGTGTTTGAGCACCGCGTTGGCCAAGCCCAAGTTGCCTTCGGCGTTTTCAAAGTCGATCGGATTGACCTTGTGCGGCATGGTGGACGAACCAATTTCACCCGCCTTGAGGCGTTGCTTGAAATAGCCCAAGCTCACATAGCCCCAAATGTCGCGCGACAGGTCAATCAAGATGGTGTTGGTGCGCGCCACTGCGTCGAACAACTCCGCCATGTAATCGTGCGGCTCAATCTGAATGCTGTAAGGCTGAAAGGTCAGCCCCAAGCCCCATTGGCTGCTTTGGGTTTCGCCCAGCTCGGGGGTCTCCACCACTTTTCGGGCAAACGCTTCCCAGTCAAAGTCGGGCCAAGCGGACAAATGGGCGTTGTAGTTGCCCACGGCGCCGTTCATCTTGCCCATGAGTTTGACGCCGGCAATTTTTTCTCGGCATCCGTTCAGGCGCACCACCACGTTGGCCATTTCTTTGCCCACCGTTGTGGGGCTGGCGGTTTGGCCATGGGTGCGGCTCAGCATGGGCACATCGGCGTACGCATGGGCCATCTCGCGCAGTTTGGCAATCACGCCATCCAAGGCCGGCAAGATCACTTGTGCGCGCGCGCCCTTGAGTTGAAGTGCATGGCTGGTGTTGTTGATGTCTTCGCTGGTGCAGGCAAAGTGCACAAACTCGCCCACATGTTCGAGCTCGGGGCGGTCTTTGAACTTGGATTTGATCCAATACTCCACGGCCTTCACATCGTGGTTGGTGACTTTCTCAAAGGCCTTGATGGCCACCGCATCGGCTTCAGAAAAGTTTTTCACCAAAGCGGTCAAATAACTGCGGGCGCCAGGCGACAAGGGCTTGAACTCGGCAAAGCCCACATCCGACAAGGCGATGAACCAGGCAATTTCCACCTGCACCCGGCGGTGCATATAACCTTGCTCGCTCATCAGCGGGCGCAGGTCATTGAGTTTGCTGGCGTAACGGCCATCCAGCGGCGACAGGGCGGAAAGAGGTGAGAAATTCATCCTTTGATTGTAATTCCCAGGGTTCAACGCGGTGAAATAACGCCTGCGTCATGCCCATCAGACAACACGCACACCAAAGCTCTAGAATTCAACGTCACACAGTTCTTCTTCATTGTTTATGAAACTCATCGGCTCCGTCACCAGCCCCTACGTCCGCAAGGTACGCATCGTCATGGCCGAAAAAAAACTGGACTACCAGTTTGTGACCGAAGACGTCTGGTCTGCCAGCACCCACATTCATGCCTCGAACCCCTTGGGCAAAGTGCCCTGCCTGATCATGGAGGGCCATGAGGCGGTGTTTGATTCGCGCGTGATTGTGGAATATTTGGACACCTTGTCGCCCGTGGGCAAGCTCATTCCGGCCAGTGGCCGTGAACGCGCCGAAGTGAAAACCTGGGAAGCACTGGCCGATGGCTTGCTGGACGCGGCACTGTTGGCCCGCATGGAAGCTGTTTGGCCCGAACGCAAAGACAGCGAACGCAGCCAAGCTTGGATTGACCGTCAGTTGGACAAAATTCAACACGCGCTGCAGGCCATGAGCAACGGGCTGAGCGACAAACCGTATTGCTCCGGCATTCACCTGAGCTTGTCTGACATTGCGGTGGGCTGCGCGGTGGGTTATCTGGACTTCAGATTCCCACAGATCGACTGGCGCACGCCCTATCCCAACCTGCACAAGCTGTACGACAAGCTGTCGCAGCGGCCCAGCTTTGCGGAGAGTTTGCCCGGCTGAT
>JBEGTA010000211.1:0-6408 GCA_041179665.1 Pseudomonadota bacterium | reverse complement strand
GTGGTGCAAGTCAGTGCTTTGTCGGTTGGGCTGCTGGCCTTGGCCCTGTTGGTGTTGTTGCGCACCGACTTGATTGCCAGTTGGCGGCAGGCGACGCCGGCCAGTGCGCCCGATCGGTTTGTCATCAATGTGCAGCCCGAACAGGCGGCCGATTTCCTGAGCAATCTCAAGCAAGCCGGAGTGCAGTCGCCCGATTGGTTCCCCATGATCCGGGGGCGTTTGGTGGCTATCAATGGGCGTGAAGTGGGGCCTTCAGACTTTGAGGCCGACCGCGCCAAGCGCCTGATTGACCGAGAAATCAACCTGTCGCATTCGGCCATCTTGCCCGCTCACAACCCAATCACAGCCGGGCAATGGGTGGCCGAAGAGGCCGATGGTGTGAGTGTGGAGCAAGGCATTGCCGACACCTTGGGCCTCAAATTGGGAGACCAATTGCGCTTTGACATTGCAGGGCAGCCCCGCGAAGCGCGAATCACCAGTTTGCGCAAAGTGGATTGGACATCGATGCGGGCCAATTTCTTCATGATGTTCCCGGTCTCGCAAATGCCGGATTTCCCCATGACCTACATGGCCGCCTTCCGCTCGCCACCCGGCGGTGCAGGGTTTGACAATGCATTGGTCAACCAGTTCCCCAACATCACCAGTGTGGACATGCGCAGCACTTTGGCGCAAGTGCAACGTGTCATGGATCAAGTGATTCGCGCGGTTGAATATTTGTTTGCATTCACCTTGGCTGCTGGTTTGATGGTGCTGTTGGCCGCCGTGGGCGCGAGTCGCCAAGCCCGTGAACGCGAATATGCCATCATGCGGGCCCTTGGGGCAGGGCGCGGGTTGCTGGCGCAAGTGCAGCGCGCCGAGTTGTTGGGGTTGGGCTGGTTGGCGGGCTTCATGGCCAGCAGCATGGCGCTGGTGGTGGGCTGGGCGCTGGCTCGGTTTGCCTTCGAATTTGCTTGGCAACCGCCGTTGTGGGCACCACTGGCGGGTGGTGTCTTGGGTGCCGTATTGGCTTGGACTGCGGGCAGTTTGAGTTTGTCGGGCGTGTTGCGACAGCCGGTCATGCAAACTTTGCGGCAAGCGGCAGAATAATTGAGTGCTCTTGCGATTGATTTACGACCCATATGACTGCCGAAAACAAAGCCCCTTTTGACACCCCGTTTGCATGGATGGGCGGCGAGCCGCAAGTGCGCGCCTTGGTCGATCGGTTTTATGACTTGATGGACCTGGAGCCTGGCTATCAAGCGTTGCGAGACGCCCATGGCAGCACCTTGCAAGACGCCCGCGACAAGCTGTTTTGGTTTTTATGCGGCTGGCTGGGTGGCCCTGAGCATTACACCGAGCGCTTTGGGCATCCGCGCTTGCGCATGCGCCATATGCCGTTCTCGATTGGGGCATTGGAGCGAGACCAGTGGTTGGCGTGCATGGACCAAGCCATGCAAGAAACGCAAGTCGATTCGGTGTTGCGCGAGCGCTTGAACGAGAGTTTTTTCAAAACCGCCGATTGGATGCGTAACCGAGGTGTTTAAGAGGGTTTGTGGGTGTTCACTTGTGCCCACCTCAAGCCCTGCGAACCAAGACCCTGCTGCTGAGTCTGGTCTGAACTTTTGTGGCACGATTCGCGGGTGAAAATCAATTCCCTGCAAGACCTCAAAAAGGTCCAGAAAAAACTGGCCGAAGCGCACGCACAAGCGCAAGCTGCTGAGGCCGCGCGTGTCGCTGCTGAGCGCCAGCGCGAAGCCGAGGCCAACCTGTTTTCAAGAGCGGTTGGGGCCGTTCAGCGCATGCCGCATCACGGCCAAACTCAATTGGTTGTGCCAGCACCCGCGCCTTTGGCTGTGCAGCGGCAAAAAGACGAAGAAGCGGTGTTGCGCGATGCGCTCAGTGACGACTTTGATGTCAGCACGCTGTTGGACACCGATGACGCTTTGAGTTTTCGGCGACCCGGCATTGGTATCGATGTCACCCAAAAACTGCGCAAAGGCGGCTGGTCGATTCAAGGAGAAATTGACCTGCATGGCTTGCGTACCGACGAAGCCCGCGTGGCCTTGGCCGAATTCATTCGGCTGGCCCACCGGCAAGGGTTGCGCTGCTTGCGCGTGGTGCATGGCAAAGGCTTGGGTTCGCCCGGAAAAACTTCGGTGCTCAAGCCCAAAGTGCACAGTTGGCTGATTCAAAAAAACCAAGTCATGGCGTTTGTGCAGGCCAAACCCGCCGAGGGTGGAGCAGGGGCATTGCTGGTGTTGCTCAGCCCCTCAGCCTGAGCGCTGACCCCTGCCCCCTGCCCATTTCATTGCAAGCTGAGCGGCTTCAAGCCGACTTGAATCCAGCGGCAATCGCGTGCATTTGGGTGGCCGTCAGGCGGTTGCCATGTTGGCTGACCACTGCCGCAGCCGTGCGGTTGGCCAAAGCCGCCGCTTGTGCCGGGCTGAAGCCGTGGGTAATGCCATACAAAAATGTGCCCGCAAACATGTCGCCAGCGCCATTGGTGTCGACTGCTTGGGTGGGTACGGCAGACACATCGGTGCGGTGGTTGCCCTGCAGCACGATGCAGCCTTTGGCGCCGCGTGTCAGACAAACGGTTTTGGCCAAGGGCGACAACTGCGCCAAGATGGCCTCTAGGTTGGTGCTGCCGCACCAGGTTTGCGCCTCTTCTTCGTTGGCAAACAGGTAATCCAATCCGTTGCCCAGCATGGCTTCAAGCCCGGCTTTGCAAAAATTGATCATGCTTACATCGCTCAAGGTCAGGGCGGTCGCCACTTGGTGGTCGATGGCGATTTGGCGCCCTTTGACCGCAGCTTCTAGGCCGGTTGGCGATGCGGCCAAATAGCCTTCCATGTAATAGATTTTCGATTTGGCAATCTCCTGCGAGTGCAGGGCGCTGGCGTCCAGCTGCGACGTGGCACCCAAAAATGTGCACATGCTGCGCTCGGCATCGGGCGTGACCAACACCATGCAACTGCCGGTTTGGCCTTCGCTGGGGCGGGTGTGCGTCAGGTTGGTGGCCACTTTGTTGGCCAGCAGGTCTTGCATGTAAAAAGCGCCCAACTCGTCGTCGGCCACGCGGCACGAGTAAAACGCTTGGCCGCCCAATTGGGCCAGCGCCACCACCGTGTTGCCTGCAGAGCCACCCCCGGTGCGGCGTGCATGCAAACCTTGCACATGGGTCAGCAACTCGGCGCGCTGCGGGGTGTCAATCAGCGTCATGTGCCCTTTGCTCACGCCCATGGTGTTCAGCAATTCGTCAGAGACTTCGTATTCGGTATCGACCAAGGCGTTGCCAATGGCGTAGAGATGGTAGTGGGACATGGTCGTTAAAAGATGAGCAAAACACCGAGTTTAGCGGTGCTTACAGCAACCCTTGCTCGGCCATCGACAACGCTTGTCCTTGCCCCACGATGATGTGGTCGAGCACACGCACATCCACCAGCGCCAGTGCAGCCTTCAAGGTTTGGGTCAAGTGCTCGTCGGCCCGGCTTGGTTGCACCGAACCACTCGGGTGGTTGTGGCTAAACACTACCGCCGCCGATTGGTGGTGCAGGGCGCGCATGACCACTTCGCGCGGGTAAACACTGGTCTGACTCAGGGTGCCACGAAACAGCTCGTCGGTGGCCAGCAAGCGGTTTTGGTTGTCCAAAAAAAGCACGGCAAACACTTCGTGGTTTTTGTGCGCCAGTTGCAACTGCAAATAGTGTTTGATCGCGCCTGGCGTGTGAAACACCTCGCGCTGTTGCAACTGCTGGCCCAAGGCGCGGCGCGCCAACTCAAACACGGCCAACAGCTCGGCCTGTTTGGCGGGCCCCAGCCCCTTGGTCAATTTGAGTGACTGTGCCGAGGCCTGCAGCAAACCCGCCACGCCGTTGGGGGCCAGCAGTTCAGCGGACAGTTGAAAGACGTTTTTGCCCGCCATGCCGGTGCGCAGCACAATGGCCAGCAGCTCGACATCGCTCAGGGCCTGGGGGCCTCGGGCCAACAATTTTTCGCGCGGGCGCGCGTCAGCCGGCAAGTCCTTGATGCTCATTCCTTGCCCCTCCCCGGAGCCGCCGTTGGTCCGATTTATCCCTGTTGTGGGATGGGTCGGCCGGGCTTTTTACAATAGTGCCTTCTTTATGCCAGTTTGGCTGCCTGTGCGGCACTCCCAAAACCCTTATGACCATCGTCCAACCCGGTTCTTTTTTGACGCTCCACTACCGCCTAGCAGGGCCGCAGGGGGACATCATCAACACCTTCAACGAAAAGCCGGCAACGCTGTCGTTGGGTTCGGGCACTTTGTCGCCGGCGGTGGAGCAGCGCTTGCTGGGGCTGAGCGAAGGCACCCGGGTGGTCATGGAGATTCCGGCCGGCGAGGCCTTTGGTGACCATATTGCGGACATGCAGCAATGGGTGGCTCGTAAACTGTTGAACGAGCTGGGTGACCCCACCGAAAAATATGCTGCGGGTGATGTGGTGCAGTTCCCCACCCCCGATGGACTGGGATCGTATGCCGGCACTGTGCTTGAGGTAGGCGAAGCCGGCGCGGTGTTGTTTGACTTTAACCACCCTCTGGCCGGCCAGCCCGTGACCTTTGAGGTTGAACTGATTGGGGTGTTGTGATGAGCGAAATTTTGTTAGCCGAACCCCGCGGTTTTTGTGCCGGGGTGGACCGCGCGATTGATATCGTGGAACACGCCTTGGCCAAGTTTGGCCGACCCATTTATGTGCGCCACGAAATTGTGCACAACACCTATGTGGTGAATGACCTGAAAGAAAAGGGCGCCATATTTATTGAAGAACTGTCTGACGTGCCGCCGGGTGCGACCTTGATTTTTAGTGCGCACGGTGTGAGCCGCGCCATTCAAAACGAAGCCGAAGAGCGCGGGTTTCGTATTTTTGACGCCACCTGCCCCTTGGTCTCGAAAGTGCATGTGGAGTTGGCCAAGCTGCACAAAGAGGGCTACGAATTCATCATGATCGGGCACAAAGGCCACCCCGAAGTGGAGGGCACCATGGGTCAGCTCGACAGTGGCATTCACTTGGTTGAGGACGTGGCCGACGTGGCCAAAGTGCAACCCAGACAAACCGAATTGTTGGCGGTGGTGACGCAAACCACGCTAAGCGTTGATGACGCGGCCGAAATTGCCGCAGCCGTCAAAGCCCGTTTTCCACAAGTGCGCGAGCCCAAGCAACAAGACATTTGTTACGCCACACAAAATCGACAAGACGCCGTCAAGCTCATGAGCCCCCAAGTCGACGTGGTGATTGTGGTGGGCAGCCCCACCAGCAGCAACAGCAACCGTTTGCGCGAGCTGGCTGACCGATTGGGCGTTGCCGCCTACATGGTTGACAGTGCGGCTGACCTCAATCCAGCTTGGTTTGAAAACGCCCAAAAAGTCGGTTTGACCGCCGGCGCCTCTGCCCCTGATGTGCTGGTGCAAGAAGTGATTGCCCGCCTGCGCACGCTGGGCGCAGTGTCGGTGCGCACGCTGGAAGGCATTCAAGAGACCATCAAATTCCCCTTGCCCAAGGGCTTGAAGCTCTGAACTTACCGGCCTGAAACCCGCGCCAAAGGCAGCAGGCGCAGGCTCGACCTCACTACAATGTCGGCATGCTCGATATTGTTCTTCTCCGCAAAGACCTGGACGCTGCTGTGGCGCGTCTGCAGACCCGTAAAAACCCCCAAGCTTTTCTGAATGTTGAGGCCTTCAGAGCGCTCGAGGGGGAGCGTAAAACGCTGCAAACTCGCACCGAAGAGTTGCAAAGCCAGCGTAACAACTTGTCCAAGCAAATTGGCATGCTCAAGGGCAAAGGCCAACAAGCGGAGGCCGATGCCGTGATGGCACAAGTCGGCGCAATCAAAACCGAGTTGGACACCTCAGCCCAGCGCCTCGATGTGATTCAGTCTGAGCTGCAAACACTGTTGTTGGCCGTGCCCAATTTGCCGCACGAGTCGGTGCCCGTGGGGGCCGATGAACACGGCAACGTGGAGGTGCGTCGCTGGGGTGCCGCGCCGGTTTTTGACTTTGAGGTCAAGGACCATGCGGACATTGGAGAAAAACTGGGTCTCGACTTTGAGACCGGCACCAAGCTGACCGGCTCACGTTTCACCTTCATGCGCGGCCCTGTGGCCCGTTTGCACCGGGCTTTGGCGCAGTTCATGTTGGATGTGCAAACCAACGAACACGGCTACACCGAGTGCTACACGCCCTACATCGTGAACGCCGACACCCTGCGGGGCACCGGCCAATTGCCCAAGTTTGAAGCCGACTTGTTCGCGGCCAACAAAGGTGGCCAAGACGGCAGCGAAGAAAACCAAGCCCTTTACCTCATTCCCACCTCAGAGGTCACCCTGACCAACGTGGTGCGTGACGAAGTGCTGTCTGAGGCTGACTTGCCCATCAAGTTGACCGCCCACACCCCATGCTTTCGCTCAGAGGC
>JBEGTA010000210.1:0-4432 GCA_041179665.1 Pseudomonadota bacterium | reverse complement strand
CGCGGCGCACCAGCCCAAGATCAAAGCCGGTGTGGCTTGGTACGGACGCTTGGTGGGCAATGCCACAGAGCAGACGCCCACGCATCCGATCGCTTTGGTGGGCAACTTGAAAGCGCCTGTTTTGGGTTTGTATGGCGCAGCCGACACGGGCATCCCCCTTGACACAGTTGATAAGATGAAAGCTGAACTGGCCAAAGGTCCTGCAGCGGCCAAAGCCAGTGAGTTCGTGGTTTATCCTGAGGCTCCACACGCCTTCCATGCCGATTACCGCCCAAGTTTCCGAAAAGGGCCGGCAGAAGATGGCTGGCAGCGCTTGCTGGACTGGCTGAAACGCCAAGGTGTAGCCTGATTTTTATGACACTGCAACCGCCCTTCGGGGCGGTTTCTTATGGGGTGTACGCACTCCGGGTAACAAGATGACTTTATTGGCAATTTTGATGGGCACATTGGTGGCAGGCATTGGCAGTGTCTGGGTGGCGGCTTGGTTGAGTTTTGGCATTCTCAGTCGCTACACCCAGCACATGTTGAGCATGGCCGCCGGGGCCTTGATGGCCACGTCTTTTTTGCATTTGTTGCCCGAAGCTTTCGAAAGCGAAGCCGGTGCCCATGAGTTGTTTTTGACGCTGTTGGTGGGGCTGGTGTTTTTCTTTTTGCTCGACAAAGCCGAGCTGTGGCACCACGGCCATGAGCACCACCACGGTCACCACCACGGCCACGACCACGGCCACGACCACGGGCATGGACACGATCACGGCCATGGTCATGACCACGCACATCCACATTCAAATGAGCACACCCACGCTCATGAGCATGGCTCCCTCCACCACCACACCCACCACCACACCCACCACAACACCCATCTCCACGGCCAAACCGCCTCAGCAGGTCATTCGGTCACCGAATTGCCCAGAGGCCAGTGGGCAGTTTTGGCCGGTGACAGCGTGCATTGTTTTGGCGACGGCATCTTGATCGCATCGGCTTTCATGGCCGACATGCACTTGGGGGTGATTGCGGCCTTGGCGGTGTTGGCGCACGAGGTGCCACACCACATGGGCGATTTGGCGGTCTTGCGCCAAGGCAGCGGCAGTCGCCAAGCCGCCATCGTGAAAGTCTCGATGGCCGGCGCCATCACGGCTTTGGGTGGCGCTGTGGGCTATGTGTTGGTCGATGCCCTGCACGACTGGTTGCCCTTTTTCTTGGTGGTGGCCAGCAGCAGCTTCATGTATGTTGCCTTGGCAGACTTGATCCCGCAATTGCAAAAACGCTTGTCTGCCCGCGAAACGGCAGCGCAGATTCTCTGGCTGGCGGTGGGCATGGGCATGGTGGTGCTGGTCAGCGCTTTGGCTGGACACAGCCACTGAACTGCGATGGCGCCATCGTGCTGAAGTGAAAGCGGCTCAGGCAATCTCGCAGAGGGAATCCCGCCAAGTGAGCTGAGGGGCTTGTTGGCCCATCAGCCACGCCAATTTAGCCTTGCGCGCAGGGCAACCCCGGCGTGCGGCACCACTCGCTCCAGCTGCCCGCATACAGGGCCGTTGGCCCCAAGCCGGCCACTTCCATGGCCAGCACATTGGGCACGGCGGTCACACCACTGCCGCAGTGGTGCACCACGCTGCTCACAGGGCGACCGGCCAGCAATTGCTCCCACTCAGCCCGCAGCACGTCGGCCGGTTTGAAGCGCCCATCTTCGGTGAAGTTGTCGGTGAAGGGCCGGTTGAGTGCGCCCGGAATATGCCCCGCCACAGGATCGAGCGGCTCCATCTCACCCCGATAGCGTGCGGCGGCTCGCGCGTCGATCACGGTTTGTGTGGGGTGCCCCAAGGCCGATGACACCTGTTCGGTCATGACCAATGTACGTAGCGCTGGCTTGAGCTCAAACTGCGCGGGTGTTGCCGTAGGCGAAGGGCCAGAGGCCATGGCCCCGCCTGCCGCTTGCCAAGCCTGCATGCCGCCATCCAACACCGCTACGGCATCGTGGCCCAGCCACTTCAGCATCCACCACAAACGACCGCAATAGTGGCCTTTGTTGCGGTCATAAACCACGATTTGTTGGCTGTTGTGAATACCCATCTCGCCCAGCAAACGCGCCACGGTTTCGCGTTGCGGCAAAGGGTGGCGACCACCATTCACCGCTTGCCCGGGTTGGTGGGTGCTCAGGTGTCGGTCAAGGTGGACATGCCGGGCACCGGCAATGTGCAGGGTTTCAAACAAACCGTCCGCAGATTCCGGCTTCATCAGGTCAAAGCTGCAATCCAAAATGGCACACGGCGTGCCCTGTTGTTGCAGTTGTTGCAATTGGGTCGCGGTGATCAACAAGGTGTGCATGTGGGGTCTCCGGTTTCAGTGTTCTTCGGCAGGGGCGCTGGGCAATGCGCGACTTCTTAGTGCTGTGGCCGCAATGCCGCTGGCCACGATGAGCAGCATGCCGGCCCAGCCCATCAGGGGAATCTGGTCGCCAAACAAAAACAGCCCATACAAAGCGGCAAACACAATGCCCGAATATTGCAAGTTGGCCACCACCAAGGTAGAGCCTCGGCTGTAGGCCTTGGTCATGCTCAGTTGCCCCAACGCCGCCAACACGCCAATGGGCAGCAGCCACAAGGCGTGGGGCCAAGTCCAGGCACTGTGGCCGGTGAACAAAATGACGATGCCCCCCACCACCGTGGTGCCGATGGAAAAGTAAAACACCGTGCGCGACTCGGGCTCGCCCATGCGCCCCAAAGCGGCCACCTGCATGTAGGCAAGGGCAGCGCCCAGCCCCGAGAGCAAGCCGATGACGCCAGCGAACAATTGGTTTTGCTCGATAGTGGGGCGCAAGATCATCACCACGCCCGCAAAACCGACCAGCACGGTCAGCACCATCGGGCCCTGTTTGCCGGCGTCTTGCAAGCGACCCAACACCAGTGTGCCGCCAATCAAAAAAGCCGCCACCCACACACCACTCATGTAGTTGAGCGTCATGGCGGTGGCCAAGGGCAAATGCGCAATGGCGTAAAACCAGGCCGACAAAGAGGCCACGCCGACGATAGACCGCCAGACATGCATCATGGGAATGGTGGTGCGCAACGGCACGTTTTGCATCTTGCACAGCGAGGCCATGAAGGCCATGCCAATCAGACCCCGGTAAAAGACCAGTTCAAACGTGTCGAAATAGGGGGCTGCAAACTTGATGCAAACGCTCATGGTCGCAAAGAAAAGCGACGCCAAGATCATCCATGAGGCTTGCATGCGAGCCGTTTCAGAGCGAGGTCATCTGGCGGCGGTACCACTCGTGAAAATGCTGCATGCCGTCTTCCATGGGGCTTTGGTAAGGCCCCACCTCGTTGTCGCCGCGTTTCAGCAGGGCTTTGCGGCCGGCGTCCATGCGTTCAGCAATTTCGTCATCTTCGATGCAGGTTTCCATGTAGGCAGCCTGTTGGGCTTCTACAAACTCGCGCTCGAAGGCCACGATTTCTTCGGGGTAGTAAAACTCAACCCGGTTCAGCGTCTTGTCCACACCGATGGGGTGAAGCGTTGAGACCGTCAGCACATGCGGGTACCACTCCACCATGATGTGGGGGTAATAGGTCAACCAAATCGCACCCCGGTCAGGCCATTGGCCATTGCGGTATTTCAGCAACACCTCGTGCCACTTTTTGTAAGTGTCAGAGCCAGGTTTGCCAAAGCCACTGGACACGCCCACGGTCTGCACCGAGTAGTGCTCTTTGAACTCCCAGCTCAGGTCGTCGCAGGTCACAAACTGGCCTAGCCCCGGGTGGAAGGGGCCAACGTGGTAGTCCTCAAGGTAGACCTCAATGAAGGTTTTCCAGTTGTAGTTGCACTCGTGCAATTCCACCCGGTCGAGCGCGTAGCCCGAAAAATCCAATTGCGCACGCGGGCCCATGTTGGCCAAATCGGCCGCAATGTCGCGCCCATTGTCTTCAAACAACAAGCCGTTCCATTCTTTGAGCTTGTAGTTGTTGAGGTTCAGGCAGGGGTCGTGCGAAAAATGGGGTGCGCCCAACAGTTCGCCATTGGGGGCATAGGTCCAGCGGTGCAAGGGGCACACGATGTTGCCGCCCGCGCTGCCCTTTTGTTGGCTGTGCAAGTTGCCTCGGCCTTGGAGCATGACGGCTTGGCGGTGCCTGCAGACGTTGGAGATCAGCTCCACCCCGCCTTGGGCGTTGCGCACCAAGGCTCGGCCCTCGGCTTCGTGGGGCAGGGCGTAATAGTCGCCCGGGTTGGGCACAGCCAGCTGGTGGCCCACGTAGCGGGGGCCCTGCTGAAAGAGCGTGTTCAATTCGCGCTGAAACAGCGCTTCATCGAAATAAGTGGAAACTGGTAGTTGGCTTGCGGCCTGCTGCAGTTGAAGACTTAAATCAGACATGGGTGACCTGACCTAGAGACTCCCCCTATGAAGGGGCAGGAACAAAACGCTGAAATCAAAGAAAAC
>JBEGTA010000209.1:0-4958 GCA_041179665.1 Pseudomonadota bacterium | reverse complement strand
AAGCCTTTGCTTATGCCAATGCCTAAGCTCAAGCGAATCAGTTTTTGTGCAACTCGGCGTTCAACTCGCCCCAGCTCTTGTTGCGCGGAATGGCGTGCAAGGCGCCACTTTGTGAATCGCGGCGGAACAAGATGCCGTTTTTGCCCGACAGTTCTTTGGCTTTCATCAAGCTGCCATCGGGCAACTGAACACGGCTGCCGCCGGTGATGTAGCAACCGGCTTCGACCACGCAGTCGTCGCCCAACGAAATGCCGATACCGGCATTGGCGCCCAACAAGCAACGCTTGCCGACCTTGATGACTTCTTTGCCACCGCCCGACAGCGTGCCCATGATGGAGGCGCCACCGCCGATGTCGCTCGCGTCATCGACCACCACACCCGCGCTGATGCGGCCTTCGACCATGCTGGCGCCCAAAGTGCCGGCGTTGAAGTTGCAAAAGCCCTCGTGCATGACGGTGGTGCCACTGGCCAAGTGGGCGCCCAGACGCACGCGGTCGGCGTTGGCAATGCGCACGCCAGACGGAATCACGTAGTCGGTCATCTGCGGGAATTTGTCCACGCCTTTGACTTCCAACACGCGACCCGATGCGCGGGCTTTCAAGCGCGCTGCAGGCACTTCGCTCACCGCGCATGGGCCCAAGTTGGTCCAAGCCACATTCGCCAGCAAGCCAAAAATGCCGGCCACGTTGGCGCCGTGCGGCAACACCAAACGGTGGCTGAGCAGGTGCAGGCGCAAGTAAGCGTCGTGGGTGTCGGCAGGCGCATCGGCCAGGCTTTTGATTTCGGTGCGCACGGCCACCACCGTGACGTTGCGCACGCTGCAAGCGCTCAAGGCCTTGGCCGCATCGGCACCCAAAGCGGCCACCGCTTCGGCTTCAGTTAGGCGGGTGCTGCCACTGGCGGCGATGCCGTCGGCCAATTCGGGGGCGGGATACCAGGTGTCCAACACAGTGCCGTCAGCGGCAATGGTGGCCAGGCCCGTAGCGCGTGCGCCGGTGGTTTGGAAAGTGCTCATGTCTTGCTCCGCAAATGAAAACCCGCCATGACGATGGGGCAGGCGGGTTGAGAAAATCTAAAAACGAGATTATCGGGGATGCGTGCCAAGGCGGGACGCGCGCCCCCTCATGACCCCGGCTTGCGGTTGACCAACACAATGCCCAGCGCCACCAACCCCAAGGCGCCGAGCAAGGTGGGGGTGGCGGCCTCGCCCAGCAGCCAAGTGCCAAAGAGCAGGGCGAAAAGCGGCGTCAAGAACACAAATACCGAAATTTTGGTGGCCGGGTAGCGGCCCAGCATCCACATCCAGGCGAGGTAGCTGGCAAAGGCGCCGATCACGGTTTGCGCCAGCATCGAGCCCCAGGCCAGACTACTCCAGTCAAAGTGCCAACGCTCACCCAGACCAACCGAGATCCAGGGCACCGCCACAGCCGTGGTGGCGATTTGGTAGAACAACAATTTTTCGGGGGCGATGCGGGTCAGGTTTTTCGCCCGAATGGTGACGGTGGTGAGGCCCCACAAGGCCCCAGCGGCCAAACCCAGCAAGTCGCCCAAGGCGCTGTGGGGTGCGTTGGCGTCTCCTGCGCTCAGGCCTTCGCGCATGGCAAAGGCCACGGCCACAAAAGCGCAAGCCATGCCCAACCATTGCACCGGGCGCAAGCGCTCTGACTTGACAAACAAAGGCACCAGCGCAGCCACCCAAAACGGCGAGGTGTAGAGAAACACCGTCAGGCGCGAGGCCGAGGTGTAGAGCAAGCCCAAATAAATGCAGGCGAACTCTGCTGCAAACAAGCTGCCCGCCAGCAGGCCCGGCCACAGGCTGCCGTCGCGTTCAAACAAACGAACGCCCCGAATTCGGCACCACACCCACAGCAGCACACAGGCGCCCATGCAACGCAGGCTGGCTTGAAACAACGGCGCCACTTCGGACATGATGGATTTGACCAACACCTGTTGCAAACCCCAAAACATGCAGCAGGCCAACAAGGTGCCAATCGCCAGTCCGTCCAGATGTTCTTTGCGTGAAGTCATGCGCGCATTGTGCCGCGACAATTCAAGCGCACTTGTCGCGTGCGTGGGTCTCAAATTGCCCGCGCGGCAGGTAATATGCCGAATCATTGAACACCGCCTTTGGCAGTGAGCGGGCATGGCATGAACAAATCTGACGATGGGACTTCTGGGCATGGCGCTGCTGGCGGCAAGGACGCGGGCATCAAGGTGGCGGTGCCCATCAGCACAAAAATGGGCACCGAAGCAGCTGCCGAAATAGATGCCGAAGTAGATGCCGAAACAGATGCCGAAACAGATGCCGATGCGCGGCTGAGGGTGACCCGCCGCCATTGGCAGCGCATGGCTTTGTCGATGGCGTTGGCACCTTGGCTGTCGCACTCGGCCATGGCGCAACCCGCGGCCAATTCCACCTCAGCTGGCCCGCGTTGGCAGGTGGATCCGTTCAGTTTGGGTGTGGCCAGTGGTCAGCCACAAGCCGACGGTGTGGTGTTGTGGACGCGCTTGCGCATCAGCGAAGCCGATGCTGCGCTCAAAAGCCAAGCGCTCTCGGTGTTGTGCGAAGTGTTTGCCGATGCTGCCCTGCGCCAACCTGTGCGCCAGTGGCGGCTGCAGACCGATGCCAGCCGAGGCCACAGCGTGCATGTGGTGACCACCGGACTGCAACCCGGGCGTCCCTATTGGTACCGTTTTGTCTGCGGCAATGCCCGCAGCCCGGTGGGCCGCGCCCGCACGGCGCCGGGCCCCAACGATCCGGTGGACCGTTTGCGCATCGCCTTGGCGTCGTGCCAGCATTACGAGCAGGGGGCTTTTTCGGCCCACCGCGAGATGGCCCAGCGTGATCTGGATTTGGTGCTGTTTGTTGGCGACTACATCTACGAAAGCTCGAATCCGCAATACCTGTTGCGCCCGCACCTGGGGGGCGTACCCAAGCTGCTGGACGAATACCGCGAGCGTCATGCGCAATACAAGAGCGATGCCGATTTGCGCGCGTGCCATGCCGCGCACACTTGGCTCATGACGTGGGACGACCATGAAGTGGTCAACGATTACGCCAACGATCTGGACCGCAACTACACCGATGCACCGGTGTTTTTGCGGCGCAGGGCAGCCGCCTATCAGGCCTATTTTGAGCACATGCCGTTGAGGTTGGGGCCCGATCCCGTCAACCCCAGCCAAATGCGCATTCACGACCGCATGGCTTGGGGTCGCTTGGCCGATGTGTGGACGCTGGACTGCCGCCAATACCGTGACCACCATGCCTGTCCCGACCCCAATCGGGGCGGGGGTCGTGTGGTGTTGGGCTGCGATGCGCTGGCCGACCCCGCCCGCAGCATGTTGGGGGCTGCGCAAGAGCAATGGTTGAGCCAGGGCTTGCAAAGCAGCACCCGGCGTTGGAAGCTGGTGGCCCAGTCCACCCAAATGAGCTCAAGCGGGGTCAACACGCCGCTCGGTCGCAGTGCCTTCACGGATGGCTGGGATGGCTACCCGCAAGCCCGCGCCAAATTGCTCAACACCGTGGCACAAGCCGGTCTGCAAAACGTGGTCATGCTGGGCGGCGATGTGCACATGAACGTGGCGGCCCAGTTGCGGGTGCAGCCCAATGACGAGCGTTCGCCAGTGGTGGCCAGCGAGATCGTCACCACCTCCATCACTTCGCGCGGCTTGGGTGAGAAATTGTTGGCCCAAATTCGTGACAGCAATCCAGATATCCTGCACGCCCGCTCAGACGAGCGCGGCTTTACTTTGCTGGAGGTCAAGCCCGATGCCATCCATGTCGAGTTCATGACCACCCCCAACCCGGCCAAGATCGACAGTGCGTTCAAGGCCCAAGCCCAGGTGGTGATCCGCTCGGGCGTAGCAGGTTTGCAAAAGGTGTGAGTGCCCAACATATGAATGGCAAGGGCTTAGAAGTGACTCCTAGGTATTTTTATGGGCCTCGGGGCTAAAATCTGGGCATGACCACCAAAGTCCCAACACCCCCCAAAAAGTCGTTCAAGATTCAGATGCTGGCCGCCCGCGAGACGGCCATCATCCAGTCGGTGAACCGTTTGTTGGCCGAAAAAGGCTTTGACGCGATGACGGTGGACGAAGTGGCCGCCGAAGTGGGCATTGCCAAAGCCAGTTTGTATAAACACTTCACCAGCAAAGAAGAGTTGGCGTGCGCGGCCATGGTCACGGCCATGCGCAAAGCGCAAGAGTTTATTCAGTCGGTGCCCGCAGACGCGCCGCCCATTGAGCAACTCAAATCGGTGACCCGTTGGACCATGAGCCTCAAGTTGCAAGGCCTGATGCCCTCATTGCCGAGCCAAAACTCCAGCTTGCGGGCCACCCTGATGGGCAGCAAAGACTACATGGATGGCCTGATGGAGGTCAGCGATGCCTTGGGCAACTGGATCGAAAAGGCACAGCAACAAGGGCAGATCAACCCCGCTTTGCCGGCCGTGGCCGTGCTTTACACGCTGTTTGCGCGGGCCTGCGATCCGGTCTTGGAGTTTTTAAAAATGGGTGAGCAGCACACCGATGAACAAATTTTGGACATGGTGATGAGCACTTGTTTCAACGGACTTAGCGCGCGCTGAACTGCGACACCTCACCCGGTTGCGCGGCCAGTAAAGCACGCGGCCAGACACAGCACAAAGCGCATAACCAGGCGCGCAGAACTTGGCGCTCATAACAAGGCGCCCAGAACTAGGCGCCCAGAACTAGGCGCCCAGAACAAGGCGCAAGCTGGGCGCCTTCCGCTGTTAGCGCACCAGCAACAGCGGCACTTTGCAGTTGGCCAGCACCTGTGTGGCTACCGAGCCCATGATCAGGTTGCCAAAGCTGCCGTGACCGTGTGAGCCCATCACCACCAAGTCAAACTTGCCGCTGTCGGCCGTTTTTGAAATGATCTCGCCCGCATGGCCGACCTTGGCCAATGTCTTGGCGTTGACCTCGTGGCGCAGCAAAAA
>JBEGTA010000208.1:0-2934 GCA_041179665.1 Pseudomonadota bacterium | reverse complement strand
ACTTTGATGCCCAAGGCCAAGTGCTGTATGTGGGCAAAGCCAAGCAACTGAAAAAACGCGTCTCCAGCTACTTTCACAAAGACCACGGTGGCACACGCATTGGCCACATGGTCAGCAAGATCGCCAGCATGGAAACCACGGTGGTGCGCTCAGAGGCCGAGGCGTTGCTGCTGGAAAACAACCTGATCAAGACCCTGAGCCCGCGCTTCAATATTTTGTTCAGGGACGACAAGTCGTACCCCTACCTGAAGCTCACCGGCAATGGCGCTGGCATCGCGAAATCCAAAAATGGCGCGCCAGAAGCCCAGACATTTCCTCGGGTGTCTTATTACCGTGGGGCCGTCGAGAAGAAACACCGGTACTTTGGCCCGTTTCCAAGCGCATGGGCGGTGAAAGAGTCGATCCAGTTGTTGCAAAAAGTCTTTCGACTGCGCACCTGCGAAGACACTGTGTTTGCCAACCGCACCCGGCCTTGTTTGCTGTACCAAATCAAGCGCTGCTCAGGCCCTTGCGTCAACTTGATCAGCGCAGAGGCTTATGCCGAAGACGTGTCGCATGCCGAACGCTTTTTGAAGGGTGAAACCCAAGCCCTGTTGCAAGAACTTGAAGCCCGCATGATGGCCCACGCAGAACGCTTGGAGTTTGAGTTGGCCGCCGAGTTGCGCAACCAGATCACGGCGCTTTCGCGCGTGCTGCACCAACAGTCGGTGGACACGGGCACCGACACCGATGTAGACATTTTGGCCGTGCGGGTGCAAGGCGGTCGCGCCTGTGTCAACTTGGCCATGGTGCGGGGAGGACGTCATTTGGGAGACCGCGCGTACTTCCCGGCGCATGTGGACGATGCGCATGCCTTGGAGGCCGTTGAAGAAGAGGGTCAGACCCAGGTGTCGGTCGAGGTGCAGGTGTTGGAAGCCTTCTTGGCCCAGCACTACATTGGCATTCCGGTGCCTGCCGCGCTGATCACCAGTGTGGCGGTGGACAAGGCCTTGGTGGCAGCGCTGTCGCAGCAAGCCGGGTACAAAATTGCGGCAGTCCACAACCCCCGCGAGCAGCGTCGGGTTTGGCTGGAGATGAGCGAGAAAAACGCCGACATTCAGCTGGCCCGCTTGCTCGCAGAGGAAGGCTCGCAGCAAGCCCGAACCCGCGCCTTGGCCGACGCGCTGGATTTGGCGCCCGACGACTTGGACGCTCTGCACATTGAGTGCTTTGACATTTCACACACGGCGGGCGAAAACACCCAAGCGTCTTGTGTGGTGTTTCGTCAGCACAAAATGCAAAGCAGCGATTACCGCCGCTACAACATTGAGAACATCACGCCTGGCGATGATTACGCCGCCATGCGTCAGGTGCTGATGCGCCGATATGGCAAATTGGCTGAAGCTTTGCGCAGTGCCGAGGGCACAGCCCGCTTGCCCGACTTGGTCCTCATTGACGGCGGCAAAGGCCAAGTATCGATGGCCAAAGAAGTCTTCACCGATCTGGGGCTCGATCTTTCTCGCATCGTTGGCGTTGAAAAGGGCGAGGGTCGCAAGGTGGGCTTGGAGGAGTTGGTGTTTGCCGATGGCCGCGAAAAAGTCTATTTGGGCAAAGACTCCGCAGCCCTGATGTTGGTGGCGCAAATTCGAGACGAAGCCCACCGTTTTGCCATCACTGGCATGCGGGCGCAACGGGCCAAAGTGCGCATGGGGGGCAGCAAAATCGAAGACATTCCCGGCATCGGCCCTCGAAAACGCGCCAAATTACTGCAGCGTTTTGGCGGGGTAAGGGGGGTGGAAAGTGCCAGCGTCGAAGATTTGTTGAGCGTGGAGGGCATTTCACGCGAGTTGGCCGAAAGCATTTACAACGCCCTGCACTGAATTCTTGGCCACCAAAGGGCAGAAATTCTTGTCGGGCATGCCACAATCAACACCATGTTTTTCACGATCCCCACCCTCATGACTTGGACGCGCATTGTCGCGATCCCCTTGATCGTTGGCGTGTACTACCTGAAGAGCTTGACGTTGGAGACGCAAAACCTGATCGCCACGGTCATGTTTGTGTTGTTTGCGATCACCGATTGGTTGGATGGTTATTTGGCCCGCAAGCTGAACCAAACCTCGGCCTTTGGCGCCTTTTTGGATCCTGTCGCCGACAAGTTTTTGGTGTGCGCTGCCCTGTTGATGTTGGTGCAATTGGACCGGGTCCATGTGTTGGTGGCGCTGATCATCATCGGCCGTGAAATCGCTATTTCATCCCTGCGCGAGTGGATGGCCCAAATTGGCGCCAGCAAAAGCGTGGCGGTGCACATGGTGGGCAAACTCAAAACCACCGTTCAAATGGTGGCCATTCCCTTTTTGCTTTACGACGGCCTGTTGTTCGGTGTCATCGACACACGCGATTGGGGCGTCGTCTTGATCGTGATTGCCGCTGTATTGACCATTTGGTCCATGGTTTATTACATGCAAAAGGCCCTGCCTGAAATTCGGGCAAGGGTGAAATGAGCAGCAGCGAGGAAGCGACGGCCTGGATCAAGGCCATGCCGGTGGTGTTTGTGCTGATTTGGAGCACGGGCTTCATCGTTGCGCGATACGGCATGCCACATGCCCCCCCATTTGGTTTTTTGATGGTCCGTTACGGGCTCTCCATCCTGTGTTTTGGCCTGTGGATTTTTTGGGCACGCGTGGCTTGGCCGCGCGACCGCGCACAGTGGTGGCATTTGTCGGTGACGGGCATCTTGATGCACGCCGGCTATTTGGGCGGCGTGTGGGCGGCGGTTAAAGCTGGCATGGGTTCGGGCTTGTCATCCCTGATCGTTGGTTTCCAGCCGGTGTTGACGGCCATTTGGCTGTCTTACAGCCTGCGCGGTGCGGAGCAGCCCGGTGTGTCTCCGCGCCAGTGGCTGGGCTTGTGGCTCGGATTTGCCGGCCTGCTCATGGTGGTCTGGCGCAAGCT
>JBEGTA010000207.1:0-5822 GCA_041179665.1 Pseudomonadota bacterium | reverse complement strand
GCTGATCTGCGTCGTGTCGTAGAGCGTGGCGCTCAATTTTTGTGAGCTGCCCGACCCAGTGGTTGCGAAGCTGATTTTGAAATCAGATGCATCAAAGAAACGTGCCGACTGCTCCACAGTGGCATTACCCATCCCGCCGATCAGACCATTCAAATTTGAGCTGGTCACAACTGGTGTTGGCGCCAGCGAATAAGAATTGATGGCCGAACTCAAATGGTATTGGTCAAAGCCGCCAGAGCCTAAGATGCGGTACTCCGAAAAAGTACCAAAACCGTCTGCCGCCAAATAAAAACGATCCGAGAATGTCGTGGTGTCAAACGTCAGGTGAACGTTATCGGTGTAACCCGCATTTGGATCGGTTTGATTGTTCCGAATATTGAAGTTATCGACAGTGCCATAACTGTCGCGCATCTGGCCAGCATTCCAGGAACTGGACAATGTGACGCCGCCGGCCGTTTTGCTTTGGCCAGAAAGGTTAACAAAAAGGCCCGTGGTCTCCCCAGACAGGCCAGGCATTTTGGAACCTGAATAGATCTCAAGTTGGTTCCACCCATAGGCATTCTGCGCGTCTTTGGCAGCAATATTCCACGTGTCGCTGCCCCTGCCCGCGTTGACCGACAAGTTATTGGCACCATTGAAGTTGATGGTGTCATCGCCTGTGGTCAGCGTGAATGACTCAAATCCCCCGTAGACATCCGTTGCACCCACTGTGTTTCGAAGAACAGTGGCGTCATAGCCGCCTAGTTTTTGAAAAGTTGAGCCTGAGGGCAGTTGAAAACCAGGACCAAAAGTGATGGCTGAAGTTGGGTTGCTTTCATATGCCACCTTGATCTGGTTGCCATTGACTTGCGTTACAACATAGGTGTTGCCACTGTCCAGCTGGCCAGCGCTTGGTCCAGTGGATTGAAATAACAATTTATCACCAAAGGCAAATCCGTGATTTGCTGCAACATTGATGAAACTGTTAGATGTATCCACTGACGACACATTACTAAGGCCAAAGGCTGTGCCAGTTGCCGAGAAGCTACCGGTGGTCAGTGTCACGCCGGTCGGATTGACGATATTGGTACCGCCATTGTTGACGTATCCGGACTTCCCATCTGCCGTGATACCAATATCGCTGTAAGCAACGCTGTCCCACCAGTTGCGTCGGCCTGTATCGGTTTCCTTGACTGTCAACCCATTCAGGGAGCCCAAATCCACAGACAAGTTGTATTCAACATCTGGCACGCGCGATGTGAAATTGGTCCACGAGTTACCTGGGGTAGGGGCGCCAATGGACCCTGCAAGATTCATGTAACGGCGACCAGAATCCAATGCACCCGCGTCCACAATGACGTCGGCCTGAATGGCTTCAATAGCCTGTGCGCCTGTAAATCGGTAAGACTGGTTGTTTATCTCATTGAAGATGAATTTATCAAAAGCGTCTACAGCGAGCGAATTGACCGACGTCCCATCAAAGTTGCTGACGAAGCCGGTGTCATCCAATAACCATCGATCATTAACGTAAAACTGCCCCAGATTAACCGAGTCTTGATCAGTCAATAAGCCTGTGTAACCAGCATATTCGGTGATGTTTTCCCGAACAAACATGGCGCCTGTACGCCCATTAGTTGCCGGATTTCCATCAGTGCCAATATAAGTGCCTGTGTTGTTGATGGTGGCCGCCAAAACGGGTGCGGTAGAGCCCGTTGGGGTCATCCAAAGCTCAATCCGAGCATTGTCACCGGTGCTTGGCGAAAACGAGTTCCATTCAACTCGCAGCGGGGTTGCGCGTTGGTCATACGCGGTCCAAGCAACGAAGTTAGTTCCTGGCGTCAGTTCAAATTTCGGGAAAAAAGCTGAATTGATGCCGTTAAAGATATCCGTCGCCTTGAATACGAGGGTGTCACTCCCACCCAAATTATTTGAGTCGATGGTGTAGGTACCAAAAAGATAACTTTGAGACGCTGTTTTGCTAAAATTAAAATAAAAATTATCACTGGAACTGGTGCCGGGGTTAGCAAACGTTCCTTGAACAAGAGTGACTTCAGCCATAGCAATTGCCTTAAGTTAGTGACATGTTTATTGTTGACTTTTTTGAATTGCCCGTCAAATGTATAACGACACAAATTTAATTACAAATATCTACAAATACTATAAATTCCAAAAAATAAATTTCAGTGAGCGTTTTTTGAACGGTAAAGTCACAATTTTGCACCGTCATTTCCCGTTGTGGAAAAGTCACAAGTCAAAGAAACTACGAAAAACTGCAGATGACTGAACTTCAAACCTTGATCAAGTGACGGCTGTGTTGCCTGTGAAACCCGAAGTTTCTGGACAGTCTAGAACGGCTCCGCCAAAACAAAAAAGCCTGCACATGTGCAGGCTTTTTTTCGTCTGAACATTCAACCAACGGCCAGAAAGCCCTGAGTTGAAAGCCCCCGAGTCCGGGGGCTTGTCAGATTAGCGAACCACTGCGAGTTGTGAACGCTCGCCACCTTTGTAGGTGTACAAGGTCAACGCGCCGTTTTTGATGTCGCCTTTTTCGTCAAAAGCGATGTTACCGGTCACGCCTTTGTAGTTGATGGCTTTCAAAGCAGGCAAGTACTTGGCTGGGTCGGCAGAACCGGCAGTCACCATGGCTGTGGCCATGACTTTGACAGCGTCATAAACGTAAGGGGCATACACCTGCACGTCGGCGTTGTACTTGGCCTTGAAGTCAGCGCGGAACTTTTCCATGCCGGCTTTTTGTTCGCCTTCAACACCACCGGCTTCTGCGCAGAAGACCGACTCGTCAGCCATGGCATCGCCAGCCAACTTGGCCAATTCGGAAGTGCAAATGCCGTCACCACCCAAGAACTTGGCTTGAATGCCCAAGGCCTTCATCTGACGCAACATAGGACCTGCAACAGCGTCCATGCCACCGAAGAACACGACATCAGGCTTCTTGGCCTTGAGTGTGGTCAAAATTGCGTTGAAGTCAGAAGCTTTGTCGGTCGTGAATTCGTGACCCACGATGGTGCCGCCAGCAGCAGTAGCGCCCTTCTTGAACTCTTCAGCAACGCCTTGGCCGTAAGCTGTACGGTCATCGATCACAGCAATGCTCTTGCCTTTGAGGGTTTCAACAGCGTACTTGCCCAAAGTGCCACCGAGGTGCACGTCGTCAGCCACCACGCGGAAGGCACCAGCGTAACCTTGACGTGTGTACTTGGGGTTGGTGGCGGATGGTGAAATTTGTGGGATGCCAGCAGCGTTGTACAACTGCGAAGCAGGAATGGTGGTACCCGAGTTCAAGTGACCGATCACGCCGTTGACTTTGGCGTCGACCAATTTCTGAGCAGCGGCAGTGCCTTGCTTAGGATCAGCAGCGTCGTCTTCAGCCAACAATTCGAACTTGACCGCCTTGTCGCCGATTTTCAAACCAGCAGCGTTGAGTTCTTCGATGGCCATACGGGCACCGTTTTCGTTGTCTTTGCCCAAGTGAGCAATCGCGCCACTGACTGGGCCAACGTGACCAATTTTGATCACTGTGGCATCAGAAGCGGCGTCTTTTTTGCCGCAAGCTGCCAAAACAACTGCAGCAACAGCCACAGATACCAAAGTCAAAGAACGAACACCAGAAAATTTCATAGAAACTCCGAAAATAGATTGCTTCAATCAAGCAAGCCGTAAAGATACTGCAATTTTGACCTCTTGTCCGCTAGGGAAAACCAAAATACGCGTCAATTTATGGGAATTTTTTGGTTGAGATCAGCGGTCAGGGTTTTGAAACTTGCTCCGCCAGGCTTGCTGCAAGCTGCGCTGCACCAATTCCGTGGTCAAACGCTCCAACTCAGGGCGCAGGCTTTGCGCCACTTCATCGGCCATGGCCATGAAGGCGCTGCGCTCTTCTTCGCGCAGTTGCAAAGCAGCCGCCAACTCGTGCGAGATCTGCTCAGCCGGAATCAACGTGCTCAAAACGGGAATCACAGCCCCCCCGTGAGTTGGCGCAGCGGCCGAGACAAACTGTGTCATGAGACAGAAACCTTGGATAAATCGTGTTGCGTGAGCGCAAAACCCTGCGCGGCGTAATGGCGCCAGCGTTGGCGCGCGGTCATTTTGCCGTGGTCATCGGCCGGGACAATTTCAATCAGGCGCTCAAAGCGCTCAAAACCAACAGGGACTTCATCCCCCAGGTTCACCAACATGGGCAAGCCTGAAAAATGCCCTGCATCGGTGCTCAGGTGAATGGCCGATGCGGCTTGCAACTCGGGCCCATCAACGGCCGTGCAGTGGGGCAAAAAGTCCACTTCAGACAGCCGCCAAAGTGCGGCATCCAACTGGCGCAACACCGCTTCAGACCCCACCACCCCCACTCGACAATCGTTGGCATAGGCTTTGCGCAAAAACCTGCAGGCGTATTGCAAACGCTCAGGGGCATTGAAGTGAAATTCAATCCGGGTCATGGCGTCTGTAATGTTGGGTGGGTTTGCGGGCGTGTTGTTAACGACGGCCACGCACTGCCGAGTTGGCTGGTTTTTTTCCGACTTGCGACAACAGGTACTGCAACAACAAGCCCACTGGGCGGCCTGTCGCGCCTTTGGCTGCGCCACTGCGCCAAGCGGTGCCCGCAATGTCCAGGTGCGCCCAAGCAAAGCGGCCGGCAAATCTTTGCAAAAACTTGGCGGCAGTGACCGCGCCTGCTTGCCGACCCGCCACATTGGCCACATCGGCAAAACGGGACTTGAGCCCTTCGGCATAGGCGTCATCTAAAGGCATGCGCCAGCACAAATCGCCGGCCTCTTCACCTGCCCGCTGCAGCGATTCAGCCAAGGCGTCGTCAGCCGAAAACATGCCCGTGCGCACAGCGCCCAAGGCGATCACGCAGGCCCCAGTGAGGGTGGCGATGTCGATCACGGCTTGTGGCTTGAAGCGCTCGGCATAAGTCAACGCGTCGCACAACACCAAGCGCCCTTCGGCATCGGTGTTCAAAATTTCGATGGTTTGGCCACTCATGCTGGTCACCACATCGCCGGGTTTCACGGCCAGGCCATCGGGCATGTTTTCGGTCGCGGGAATCAAGCCCACCACATTGATGGCGGGTTTCAGTTCAGACAGCGCCTTGAATACCCCCAACACACTGGCCGCGCCCGACATGTCGTATTTCATCTCGTCCATCTCAGGGGCAGGTTTGATGGAGATCCCCCCGGTATCAAAGGTGATGCCTTTGCCAACCAACACCACAGGCGCTTGTGAAGCGGCTGCACCGTTGTATTGCATGACAATGAAGCGCAACGGCTCTGCCGAGCCCCTTGCAACCGCTAAAAACGAGCCCATGCCCAATTTGGCAACTTCCTTGGGGCCCAAAATTTGACACTTCAACGAAGGGCCCTTGGCAATTGACTTGGCGGCCTCGGCCAACAGGGTGGGCGTGCAGTGGTTGGCAGGTCGGTTGGCCCACTCTTTTGCAACCTCGACCCCCGAAACCAGTGCTTTGGCGTGGGCCAAAGCATCACGCAAATCGGCATTCACTGTGTCGCTGCTGAACACCACGCTTTTGAGGGTGCGGGGTTTGGCTTGGCTCAAGGTGGTGGTGTAGCTGTAACTGGCATCAGCCAAGCTCAAAAGAGCCGCTTTCAGCGCGGCACCCGAAAGATCGCCCACCGCATGCAACCCCAAATGCTTGGTTTTGGATGCCTTGAGCGCACTCCATGCCGCCTGCACTGCGCTGCGCAACTCGGCCGGCGTGCCCTCACCGATGCTGGCCACCACCACATGACGGGCCTTGATGCCCGGATGGGCATACAAGGACAACACCGCACCGGCTTTGTGCTCGAAGTCGCCATGGTGTTGGGCCGCTT
>JBEGTA010000206.1:0-4585 GCA_041179665.1 Pseudomonadota bacterium | reverse complement strand
GTGAACTTCTTTCGGTATTTGGAGCGGGAAACGAGGCTCGAACTCGCGACCTCAACCTTGGCAAGGTTGCGCTCTACCAACTGAGCTATTCCCGCATTTCAACGAATTGGGCAATGAATGCCGTGTCGTTTTTGGTAAGGCTAAATTGTAATGCAATTTTCCAGGCATTTTGAAGTGCCTGGAAAATTTTGCATCAATGTTTGACCGCTTCAGTGGTCGGCGTAGAAGCAACGGCCGGCACAGCCGCCACCTCTTCGTCACTCAAAGGCACGGGCTTGGCTTCAAGGGCGATGTCAAGCACTTGATCGATCCACTTGACAGGAACAATCTCAAGATCATTTTTGACATTCTCAGGAATGTCTTGCAGATCTTTCACGTTGTCCTCAGGAATCAGCACCGTCTTGATGCCACCGCGCAGGGCCGCCAACAGCTTCTCTTTCAAGCCGCCAATGGCTGTCACTTCGCCGCGCAAAGTGATTTCACCCGTCATGGCAACATCTGCGCGAACGGGGATGCCCGTCATGGCTGACACCATGGCTGTGGTCATGGCAGCACCCGCGCTGGGGCCGTCTTTGGGCGTTGCGCCATCAGGGACGTGGATGTGCAGGTCTTTCTTTTCAAACACCTCGTCTTTGATGCCCAAAAGTCTGGAACGGCTGCGCACCACGGTGCGAGCGGCTTCGACCGACTCTTTCATCACATCACCCAAAGAGCCGGTGCGCGTGATCACGCCTTTGCCGGGCATGAGCGCGGCTTCGATGGTCAGCAAATCGCCGCCCACTTCGGTCCAAGCCAAGCCCACCACTTGACCGACTTGGTTCTTTTGCTCTGCGCGGCCATAGGTGTATTTGCGAACACCCAAAAACTCGTTCAGGTTGTTTTCGTTCACCACCACTTGGGGCTGCATTTGCTTGAGCAACAAAGCCTTGACGACCTTGCGGCAAATCTTGCCCAATTCACGCTCGAGCGAACGAACCCCAGCTTCGCGTGTGTAGTAACGCACCACGTCACGCACAGCAGCCTCAGTGACATTCAGCTCAGTTTCTTTGACACCGTTGTTGGTCATTTGCTTGGGCAGCAAATACTTCATGGCAATGTTGGTTTTTTCGTCTTCGGTGTAGCCCGACAAACGAATGACTTCCATACGGTCCAACAGGGCGGAAGGAATGTTCATGGAGTTGGAGGTCGCCACAAACATCACATCACTCAGGTCAAAGTCCACTTCAACATAGTGATCGCCAAAGGTGTGGTTTTGCTCCGGGTCCAGCACTTCGAGCAAGGCACTGGAGGGGTCGCCCCTGAAATCAGTACCGAGTTTGTCGATTTCGTCGAGCAAAAACAACGGGTTCTTGGTGCCGACTTTGTTCAGGTTTTGCAACACTTTGCCTGGTAAAGCGCCGATATAGGTGCGGCGATGTCCGCGGATTTCGGCCTCGTCACGCATGCCCCCCAAAGCCATGCGCACGTATTTGCGCCCGGTGGCCTTGGCAATGGATTGACCCAAAGAAGTCTTACCCACACCAGGTGGGCCGACCAAACACAAGATGGGCGCTTTGACTTTGTCCACGCGCTGTTGCACCGCGAGGTATTCCAAAATGCGGTCTTTGACTTTGTCCAGGCCAAAGTGGTCCTGGTTCAAAACGCCTTCTGCGTTGGCCAGGTCGTGTTTGAGTTTGGTTTTTTTGCTCCACGGCAGTCCGGTGAGCACATCCAAGTAGTTGCGGACCACCGAGGCTTCGGCCGACATGGGCGACATGAGTTTGAGTTTTTTCAACTCGCCTTCGGCTTTTTTGCGGGCATCGGCCGACATCTTGGCCGACTTGATCTTCTTCTCGATTTCCTCGATGTCCGCGCCCTCTTCGCCTTCACCCAGTTCTTTTTGGATGGCTTTGACCTGTTCATTCAGGTAGAAGTCGCGCTGATTTTTTTCCATTTGGCGCTTGACGCGGCCGCGGATGCGCTTGTCCACATTCAAGATGTCGACTTCGTGCTCGAGTTGCGAGAACAGGTTTTCGAGGCGGGCTTTGATGCTGGCCAAATCCAGCACTTGTTGCTTGTTCTCGAGCTTGAGTGGCAAGTGCGCTGCGATGGTGTCCGCCAAACGGCCAGCGTCATCGATGCTCGAAATCGAGGTCAGGATTTCAGGTGGGATTTTTTTGTTGAGCTTGACGTACTGGTCAAACTGCTGCATCACTGCGCGACGCAGCGCCTCTATTTCGCTGCTGGGCTCAGCCTGTTCGGCCACAGGATCAACCGGCGTCACGGTGGCCACAAAATGTGCTTCACCATCCACAATGGTTTTGACCAATGCGCGCTGCTGGCCCTCGACCAACACCTTCACAGTGCCGTCAGGCAGCTTGAGCATTTGCAAAATGGTTGAGACACAGCCCACATCGAACATGTCGTCAATGGCCGGCTCGTCTTTGGCTGCTGTTTTTTGCGCCACCAGCATGATGCGACGCTCGGCGGCCATGGCCGATTCAAGCGCCTTGATGCTCTTGGGGCGGCCGACAAACAAGGGGATCACCATGTGAGGGAACACCACCACATCGCGCAAAGGCAACATGGGCAGTTCGATCGGGGTGGAAGGCAAAGGTGTGTGTCCAGACATGGTGTGTCCTCAGTCAATTAGCTACACATGGATGCTGCGCCATGAATTTCAACCCAATCGTTCAAAGGGGTATTCATGGCCATTCACATCTTTCGGTCAGGCCTGCTTGGCCGACTCGCGATAAACCAACAGCGGGGGTTTGTTGTCGTCAATGACCGACTCGTCCACCACCACTTTTTCAACGTTCGCTTGGTTGGGCAGCTCAAACATGGTGTCGATCAGCGCTTGCTCCATGATGGAGCGCAAGCCACGGGCGCCGGTTTTGCGCGCCAAGGCTTTGCGCGCGATGGCCGTGAGCGCGTTGCGGCGAACTTCTAAGTCGACCCCTTCCATGGCCAGCAGTTTGGTGAACTGCTTGACCACTGCATTTTTGGGCTCGGTCAAGATTTGGACCAAAGCTTCTTCGGTCAGCTCGGCCAAGGTGGCGACCACGGGCAAGCGCCCGACCAATTCAGGAATCAGACCAAACTTGATGAGGTCTTCGGGTTCGACTTCGTTGAACACATCGGTCAACGAACGCTGTTTTTTGCTCTTGACGGTGGCACCAAAACCAATGCCGCCGGATTCGGTGCGGTTCTCGATGACTTTCTCAAGGCCCGCAAATGCGCCACCGCAAATGAACAAGATGTTGGTCGTGTCAATTTGCAAAAAGTCTTGGTTGGGGTGTTTGCGGCCGCCCTGCGGGGGCACGCTGGCCATGGTGCCTTCGATGAGTTTGAGCAGGGCTTGTTGCACGCCTTCGCCCGAGACATCGCGTGTGATCGACGGGTTGTCTGATTTACGGGTGATTTTGTCGATTTCATCGATGTAAACGATGCCGCGCTGAGCCCGCTCTACGTCGTAATTGCAGGTTTGCAACAACTTGGCCACGATGTTTTCAACGTCTTCACCGACATAACCGGCTTCGGTCAAGGTGGTGGCGTCAGCCATGACAAAGGGCACATCCAACATGCGCGCCATGGTTTGGGCCAACAAAGTTTTGCCTGAGCCCGTGGGGCCAATCAACAAAATATTGCTCTTGGCCAATTCGACTTCGTCTTTCTTGGCGCCCTCTTTGTGTTTCAGTCGTTTGTAGTGGTTGTAAACCGCGACGGCCAAACTGCGCTTGGCTTTTTCCTGGCCGATGACGTAGTTGTCAAGGTTGGTCTTGATGTCCAGTGGCGTGGGCAAACCTTCTTTGGCTCCTTCGGCGGTGGTTGTTCCAGCCAGTTCGTCGCGCACGATGTCATTGCACAAGTCAATGCATTCGTCGCAAATAAACACCGATGGACCTGCAATCAGCTTTTTGACTTCGTGCTGGCTTTTTCCGCAAAAAGAGCAGAACAGGTTTTTCTCAGTGCTGGAGCCTTTTTTATCGGCCATAAATGTCGCCTTGGAATCCGGAATTCGTCAATGATAACGAAAGAAAAACGGCGCCCGCCCAGATGGGCAAACGCCGTCAGCCAATGTGCCGGAAAACCGGCTGCCATCAAGCGCGTTTAGAGATCACTTCGTCAATCAAACCGTAGTCTTTGGACTCAGTGGCCGACAAGTAGTAATCACGCTCGGTGTCGAGTTCGATCTTCTCCAGCGGTTGACCTGTGTTTTCAGACAAGATGCGGTTCAGGTGGGCACGGGTCTTGACGATTTCGCGGGCGGCGATTTCGATTTCGGTGGCCTGTCCGCGTGCACCGCCCAAGGGCTGGTGAATCATGATCTTCGAGTTAGGCAATGAAAAACGCTTACCTTTGGCGCCCGAAGACAGCAAAAAGGCCCCCATGCTAGCCGCCATGCCGTTGCAAAGCGTGGAGACATCGGGCTTGATGAAGTTCATGGTGTCATAAATCGCCATGCCTGCGCTGACCGAGCCGCCGGGCGAGTTGATGTACAAAGAAATGTCTTTTTCTGGGTTTTCGCTTTCCAGAAACAACATCTGGGCCACGATCAAATTGGCCATGTGGTCGTTCACTTCGCCCACCAAAAAGATCACGCGCT
>JBEGTA010000205.1:0-3457 GCA_041179665.1 Pseudomonadota bacterium | reverse complement strand
GAACAGCAATCGATGATTGTGGTGCCGGCCAACGCGCCAGGCATCACCGTGGTGCGCGCTTTGTCGGTGTTTGGCTACGACGACGCGCCGCACGGCCACATGGAAGTGGTGCTCAAAAATGTGCGCGTGCCTGTTGAGAATATTTTGTTGGGTGAAGGCCGAGGCTTTGAAATTGCGCAAGGTCGCCTGGGCCCAGGCCGCATTCACCACTGCATGCGCACCATCGGCATTGCCGAGCGCGCACTCGAGTTGATGTGCCAGCGGCTCAATACGCGTGTGGCGTTTGGCCGCGAAGTGGCCCGCCAGACAGTGTGGCAAGAGCGCATTGCAGAGTCGCGTTGCATGATTGAGCAAGCACGCTTGTTGACCCTCAAAGCCGCCTACATGATGGACACGGTCGGCAACAAAGTGGCCAAGGCGGAGATCGCCATGATCAAAATTGTGGCGCCACAAATGGCCTGCCAAATCATCGACTGGGCCATTCAAGCGCATGGCGGCGGTGGTGTCTCGCAAGATTTCCCCTTGGCCTATGCCTACGCGCACCAGCGCACTTTGCGCTTGGCCGATGGTCCCGACGAAGTGCACCGCAACTCGCTGGCCAAACTCGAGTTGGCCAAACAACTGGCCATGCCGGGCGAGATGCACATGCCCATTACGCGCGGCAGCTGACATTCAGCGCCTCTCACTTGCTGTTTTTTTGCCGCTTTTTGCCGTTTTCTTTCCGCTTCCTCTCCGCGTTCGCCCAGCCCCAATAGGGCCACAAAGCCACGCGGAGGGAGAGCCGGACAGAAAAAAGCGCTGAGATGCATTTCTGGCGCGACTTTTTTCTCGCCAGCGTCAAGAACAGCCTGTTTGAGGGTTAGAATATTGGCAGTCGGAGCGTAGCGCAGCCTGGTAGCGCATCTGCTTTGGGAGCAGAGGGTCGCGAGTTCGAATCCCGCCGCTCCGACCATTTCCCTGAATATCTTGTCTGATCATTCCAACTTGCGTTTCTCCTGACGCAAGCCATAAAAAAGGCCCATCAGGGCCTTTTCTGTTTCTCATCTCTGCCCGTAGCTCAGTTGGATAGAGCAACAGCCTTCTAAGCTGTGGGTCACAGGTTCGATTCCTGTCGGGCAGGCCAATGGCGCAGTCAGGGGCTCAAGTCGCTGCGGAGCCCAACAATTCTTTGATCTTGGCCAACAAGTCAGCGCTTCGGAAGGGTTTGGGGATGCTGGCATTGGCCCCTGGAATCTCGATCGACTTCAGACCGTAACGCGCAATCACCGAATTGCTGCTGCCCGAGACCACAATCACGGGCAAGTTGGGGTGGTTCTGACGCAACTTGGCCACAAAATCCACGCCATCGAGTTTGGGCATCACCAAGTCGGTGACCACCAAATCAATGTGGGTTTCTTGCAGCCACTGCAAGGCCTCTACCCCGTCGCCTGCACCCACCACAGTGAAATCATGCATTTCAAGAAATTCTTGAACACCTTCGCGCAAAAGGTCTTCATCTTCAACGATGAGAATTGTGGTCATTGTGGAAATTGAGGGAAGTCAAACGGGTGTTGTGGCGGGACTGACAAAGAACCGCTGCAGAGTGCAGTGAGACAGACCACCGACCGTTCTTTTGCTGCTGATTTTATCAATTCATTAAGCAAAAAAATCTAAATTGAGATTTAAAAGAAGATGGAATGCGCCATGATTTTGTTAAAGCCGATGGATCTCGCGCATACACCCCTCAAAACCAGCACCACACACCAACACACACCCCCGTAGCCAACTGGAACAACCCATCCAACACGAGGCCAATCAGCAGCAAAGGCGTGCCCAAATAAAGCATCAACCAAAGAACAGCAAAAATGGTCGGCCGCGATTCTGGCAATCGGTGTGACATGATGGTCTGGGTGGACCTGAATTTGGGAAAATGCAATTTCACGAGCCAAGCTTTCTGTAATAAATACCATGAATGTGATCTGGAACGACCTCGACCCCGCCACTTGGGACCAGCACCATGCCCAGCAGGCTGGCGCTCTGCAACAAGACTGGGCTTACGGCTCCACCATGAAACTGCTGGGGGTTCCGGTATTGAGGGCCTGCGTCTTGGCGGACGGGGTTCAACTGGCGCAGGCACAGTTTATCGTCAGACGCTGGGGAAACTGGGCGGCCATTGCACTTTGTTCGCGTGGCCCTGTGTGGACGCAGAATTTGAGCCCTGAGCAAAAACAAGCGGCCTACCGCTTGCTGAAAAAAACATTGCCCTTGAAAGGCTTGCGCTGGATCTTGGTCACCCCAGAAGAAGCGCAGGGGCAAGCTGTGGGTTTGCCCTTTTGGCGGCGGGTCATGACCCCTTACAGCACGGTGGTGCTGGATTTGTCGCAAGACTTGGCCACGTTGCGCGCAGGCTTTGAGGCGAAATGGCGCAACCGCTTGGTTGCCGGTGAAAACTCGGCCCTCAAAGTGCAACGCACCGGGCTGAAATTTGGTCAGTACCGCTGGCTGCTGGACCACGAACAGGCCCAACGCGAAAACCGCGGCTTGGCAGGTTTGCCAATGCCCTTTTTTGAACCCTACGCCCAGTCTCGGAAAAGTCCGGCAAAAAACGTCTTTGGCGTGCGGGCGGACTTGCAGCAAGAACGGGTCGCAGGCATGTTGTTCTTGATTCACGGCGAATCGGCAACCTACCAAGTGGGCTGGTCCAACGACGATGGCCGTCAGCACAATGCGCACAACGTGTTGTTGTGGGATGCGCTGCAAGCGCTCAAAGAACGCGGTGTTCGAAAATTAGATTTGGGCGGCGTGAACACCCAACGCAGTGCGGGCATTGCGCGTTTCAAAATCGGCACGGGGGGCGAAGTGGTTTCCCTGAGCGGCACTTACTTGCTGTAAGCGCCAAAGCCCTTAACCTTCATTGCATGGTGTAGCAGGTGGTGCGGGCAAACCACTGGCTGTCAGGCGATACGCAGTGTTGGTAGTACTTGTCGTTTTTGAAGTCTGACAAGAAATACGAGCGATAAATCGCTTTGTTTTTCAGCACCAACCCCACATTGCGCGCCCACTTGCAGCGCAAGTTCATCTCGCACTCTTTGAGGTCATCCATGTCCATGTAAAGGTGAACCTTAAATCGCCCGCCATTGAGCCCCACCGACTTGTCCACGCTGATGAGGCACACCGGGTTGGCAATTTGCATCAACTCATGCTGCTTGGCCAAAAAGTTGATTTCGGCCACGATGATTTTTTGGTACCAAGCGCCCAACAACCCCTTGCACTCAAAGAAGTCGCGTTTGACATGCTTGAAGGCCGGCTTGGTGACCGGGTCCATATCCGCCGTCAAAGCCAAGATGGGTTCGTCGCCGGCCTGCTCTATGCCCGGCAATTTGAGGGCCACTGGCGGCACCGCCGTCAATCGCCAGTCCAAATCCGCATCTCCACAAGCAGACAAGCCCAACAACAGCGCCGTGGTGGCAAGCCATTT
>JBEGTA010000204.1:0-3866 GCA_041179665.1 Pseudomonadota bacterium | reverse complement strand
CACCGGCCGACTTGGCCACTTGCTCTGCCCCCAAGTTGCCACCGGCACCGCCTTTGTTTTCAATGACAAATTGTTGGCCGAATGCTTTGGCCAAATCGGGCGCGATGGCGCGGGCCAAAATATCGGTGGTGCCGCCGGGGGCAAAGGGCACCACGATCTTGACGGGCTTGTTGGGCCATGCCGATTGCGCCCAGGCCATGGAAGTGCCCGACAACACGATCGCAGCCACCACGCTCAACAGCGGTCGACGTGAAATCCATGAAGTGGGGGCGTGTGCTGAAAATTCAGAATGGGCAGCCATGTGAGTCTCCTTGCAAATGAGCAAACATGATGCCACCGCCCTGCTCTGGCGCTGTCGCGCAGGCGAAGAATCAGGTGCGTTTTAAGGGTTTGTCCCGGTCAACAAAGCCAGCAAAACGGGCTTTTGCACTTTCCCCAAAGCGCTTTTGGGCAGCGTGTCCATGAAGACCACGCGGCGTGGCAACTTGAAGCGGGCGATGCGCGACTGCAAATGCGCCAACACCACATCGGCGGTCAGGCTCTGACCCTGCGCGTTGGCAGATCGGACCATCACCGCCACAGGCACCTCGCCCCATCGGGCATCGGGCAGCCCCAGCACCGCGCACTCGGCCACACCGGGCAAGGTGATCAACTGGTTTTCAATTTCAGCCGGGTAAATATTTTCGCCGCCCGAAATGACCATGTCTTTGCTGCGGCCCACGATGGTGATGCAGCCGTCGTCCGCACGTTGGCCTAAGTCGCCCGAATGAAACCAGCCGTCCTGCAAACCCAACCCTTGCCCTTGCCCTTCCACTTGCCCTTGTTTCAAGTCACCCTCAGGGCTTTGCCAATAACCTTGCATCAAGTTGGGCGCGCGCAAGCACAACTCACCGGTTTCACCATGAGGCACTTCGTGGCCTTCGCTGTTGATCAGTTTGACTTCTGCCTCGGGTTGCGGCCAACCCGATGCGCCGACATGCGCCATGGCTTCGGTCAAACGCAACACCACCGAGACAGGCCCCGTTTCGGTGGTGCCATAGACCTGCCCCACTGGCACTCCCCGCGCATGCAAGGTGTTTAAGTAAGACACGGGCACAGTGGACGACCCCGTCATGATGCCGCGCAAACACGCCAACGAGCTGCTGTCCCAACGTGGGTGCTCAAACAAAGCGCGCATGGTGGCTGGCACCAACAAAGACAAAGTGGGTTGGCTGAGCGCCAGTTCATCCAGCCAAGCTGTGGGCTCAAAGCGCGAATGCAACACCACCTCGACCCCCGCCAGCAATGCGGGCAAAGTTTGAATGCACAAGCCGCCCACATGGAACAGCGGCAAGGTCGACAACACCTTGTCGGGCTGGGCGGAATGGGTGCGGCGAGAGCGGAACTCGTGCGCCCACGCACTGGCCCTCGCATTGGCCATCAGCGCCGCTTGCGTGTGCACCGCCCCCTTGGGCAGGCCGGTGGTGCCCGAGGTGTAGACCAACAGCAACGGCACATCGGCTTGTATGGCTGGCAAAGGCAAGCCGCGTGGTGCGGCTGTGGCAATCAGGCTGTCGTGGTGAGTGTGCTGAAGGCCCACGCCTTGCAGCGCCAGCGCAGTCTCGGCATGGGGCGTGTCATAGACCAGCAAGCTCGGCTGCGCATCGTGCATGACTTGCTGCAACTCGGCCTGCGCCAAGCGGAAGTTCAGTGGCAAAAAAATCGCCCCCAATCGGGCGCAGGCCACCAAGGTGATCAGTTGCAATTCGTGGTTCAAGCCCAACCACGCGACACGCTGCCCCGGCTGCACGCGCCAGTGGGCTTGCAAGTGGGCGGTGACACGCTCAACACGCCGCCACAACTTGGCAAAGTCATAGGCCAAGGTGCCATTGGGCTTGCGCGTGTCCCCCCGAAAGGTGATGGCGGGATGCGCCGGACAAGCTTGTGCCCATTTGGCCAAACGGGCCGCGATGGGGCTGCTTTCTGGGGACTGCATCACTCGTCTTTTTCGCCGGGTTCGTACAGGGCTTCGCGGCCAATGCGGTCCATGCACAACTCAGCCGTCCAAGGCAGCATGAGCGAGCCACAGCGTGCATCGCGGTAGAGGCGCTCCAGCGGCAAGCTTTTCAGCATGGACTGGCCACCGCAGGTGCGGATCGCCAAGCGGGCAATGTCTTGCGCGTTTTCCATGATGGTGTATTGCGCGGCATAGGCACGCAGGCGGCTGGACTTGCTCGGGTCCACCTTGGCGTCTTCAATCGCACGCAAGAACAGGTTGCGGGTTTGCTCGAGCTTGATGAACATCTCGGCCACGGCGATTTGCTTGGTCGCAAATTGGCGGCGCTTGACGGCGCCGGTGCCCGGCATCTCGCCACGCAAATAGGCCACGGTGAAGTCGTACGCGGCTTGCGCGATGCCCATGTAAGTGGGCGAGAGCGTCATGAACATGTGCGGCCAACGGCTGGCCGCCTGAAAGTACAGGCCTTGCGGCATGAGCGCTGCATCATCAGGCACGAACACGTCTTTAAAAATCAGGTTGCGTGACACGGTGGCGCGCATGCCCAGCGGGTCCCAATCGCCTTCAATCGTCAAACCCGGCGACGTGCGCGGTATGGCCAGGTACAAGGTGTCGCGGCGCGAGAGGTCAGCGCCCTCTTTCTTCTCGGTGCACAGCACGCCAAAGTAATCGGCAGCATCTGACAACGATGCGAAGATTTTCTTGCCGTTGACCTTCCAGCCGCCCTCGACTTTGACCGCCAAAGTGCCAAAGGGTTGCGCGCCCGAGGCCGCAGCACCGCCTTCAGAAAACGGCTGCGCGTAAATCGCGCCGTCTTTCACCACGCGGGCAAAGTGCGTGGCTTGGTGTTGGCGATGGGTGGCGCGCTGCTCGGGCGTCATCTCTAAGTCTTCCGACAACAGGCCGCTCCAAAGCATGGTGCAGACGTGCATGTTGAATGTGAGCGCCGTGGCACCGCAATAGCGCCCAATCTCGGCCGAGACCATCGCGTAGGTTGCGTAGTCGGCACCTTGCCCGCCATGCGCCTCGGGCACGCACAGCGCCAGCAGGCCGGCCTCGCGCATGTCGTCGTAATTGGCAAACGGAAACTGCGCCTCGCGGTCAAGTTGTGCAGCGCGGGGCGCGAACTTCTCGCGCCCCAGTTGCCGGGCCAGCGCCATCAGCTTTTGCTGCTTGTCGGTCAGGGGGTAATCGTCGCCACAAATTGGCATAACCGTGGGCATGACGGTGGGCACGGTGTTCGGCATGGTCTTGTGTTGCACGTCGCTCATGGTTTCACATCCTTCAAGAATTTTTCGAGTTCGGCATTGAACGCCTCGGGCTGTTCGTAATGCAGCAAATGGCCTGCGCCAGACAAACAGGCGTAGCGCGCACCGGGAATCTTTTGTGCCATGCGTTCCATCACGGCGGGCGGCGCGGTGCGGTCGTGCTCAGCGGCCAAACACAGCACCGGCACGGTGATGGTGGGCAAGGCGGCGCGTTGCTCGAACTGCACCAGTGCATGCAAGGCGGCGCGGTAAGTGTCGGGCGGCACGGCAGACATGCTTTGGTGCGCCGACTTCAAACGGGTGGGGATCAAGTTGGCTGAGTCACCACCGGGTGCGGCCATGGTGGGGATCAATTTGTCGGCGATGTCGCCCATGGTTTTGCCCGCTTCCAGCGGAGCCAGGCGCTGTGCCAAAAATTGCTTTTGAAAATCACCATCGGTGTTGCCAAATGCCGGGCTGCTGGCGGCCAGTAGCAAGCCCCTGATGCGCTCTGGCTTTTGCGTCCAGGCTTGCAAGGCGACCATGGCCCCCATGCTGTGCCCCACCAACACGGCTTGATGGATGTGCGCCGCGTCGAGCATCTGCCAGAGGGCTTGCGCCAA
>JBEGTA010000203.1:0-6308 GCA_041179665.1 Pseudomonadota bacterium | reverse complement strand
AGATGCAAGAAGCGATGAGCGAAGCCAACACCGAAGTGTCTGATTTCGCGCCCAAGCTTTTCACCATGAAGATCAACCCCGAGAAGATCCGTGACGTGATCGGCAAAGGCGGCGCCACCATTCGCGCCCTGACCGAAGAAACCGGTTGCCAAATCAACATCGCTGAAGACGGCACCATCACCATCGCCGCCACCGACGGTGAGAAGGCTGAAATCGCCAAGAGCCGCATCGAGCAGATCACAGCCGAGGTTGAAATCGGCAAAGTCTACGAAGGCCCCGTCACCAAGATCTTGGACTTCGGTGCTTTGATCAATTTGTTGCCCGGTAAAGACGGTTTGCTGCACATCAGCCAAATCGCTCACGAGCGTGTTGAAAAAGTGACCGACTACTTGAGCGAAGGCCAAATCGTCAAAGTCAAAGTCATGGAAACCGATGAAAAAGGCCGCATCAAATTGTCGATGAAGGCTTTGTTGGACCGTCCTGCTCAGGGCGCCCAATAAACAGCTCCGGTGTTCGGGTGGCGTCGTGCCACCCGCTCTCACCCTAAGGCGGATGCATGAACGTCATTGAGATCCAAGGTTACGGCGGCCCCCAAGTGTTGGTGCCCGCAACGCGACCCGACCCCATCGCAGGGGTAGGGGAGTTGCTCATCCGTGTCTCGGCCAGTGGCATCAACCGTCCCGATGTGTTGCAACGCACCGGCCTCTACCCTGTTCCTCCGGGCGCCTCGGATATTCCGGGACTCGAAGTGGCCGGGGTGGTGGTGTCGGGTGATGCCGCGGCCATGGCTGCGGCGGGCTTATCGGTCGGTGACCGTGTCTGCGCGTTGGTGTCGGGCGGTGGCTATGCAGCGCTTTGTGTGGCGCCGGTGGGCCAATGCTTGCCCATACCAAAAGGCTTGACTGACATCGAGGCGGCATCGCTCCCGGAGACCTTTTTCACCGTGTGGAGCAATGTGTTCGACCGCGGTCGTTTGCAAGCCGGCGAGACCTTGTTGATTCAAGGCGGCGCCAGCGGCATTGGTGTGACGGCCATCCAAATGGCCAAAGCCGCTGGGGCCACCGTCATCGTGACGGCGGGATCAGACGACAAGTGCCAGGCCTGTTTGGCGTTGGGCGCAGACCACGCCATCAATTACAAGACGACCGATTTCGTTGCCGAGGTCAAACGCTTGACCCATGGCTTGGGTGTGAACGTGATCCTGGACATGGTGGCAGGTGACTATGTGGCGCGTGAAGTGGAAGCATTGGCCGAAGATGGCCGTTTGGTCATCATCGCGGTGCAAGGCGGTGTCAACAGCGCTTTCAATGCCGGCATGGTGTTGCGCCGCCGTTTGACCATCACCGGCTCCACCTTGCGTCCCCGTCCAGTGGCATTCAAAACCGACATTGCCCAATCGTTGGCCAAAACCGTGTGGCCTTGGATTGCGTCGGGACGCATCAAGCCGGTGATTCACAGTGTTTTTGATGCCGTGGCGGCAGAGGGTGGATGGCCATCGGGGGCGGCGCAAGCCCATGCCTTGATGGAATCCAATCAGCATATCGGCAAGATTGTGGTGACATGGTGATGCAGGTGAGATCTCCTTTGATGGTCGGCAACTGGAAGATGAATGGCAGCTTGGCGGCCAATGCTGCCTTGGTGTCCGATATTTTGCGGGGCATGGCGGGTGTGACTTGCCGCTCGGCAGTGTGTGTGCCGCCGGTTTATTTGGCTCAAATGCAGACTTTGTTGGCGGGTTCTGCCCTTGATTTGGGGGCGCAAGATGTGTCGGCCCACGCGTCAGGGGCCTACACCGGCGAGGTTTCGGCCGACATGCTGCGTGATTTTGCGGTGCGCTATTGCATCGTGGGGCATTCTGAGCGGCGCCAATACCACGCAGAGTCAGATGCCTTGGTGGCCAGCAAAGTGCAACGCGCATTGGCTTCTGGCGTCACGCCGATCGTGTGCGTGGGTGAGAAATTGTCAGAGCGGGAAGCCGGTCAGACAGAGGCGGTTGTGAAACGCCAGTTGGCGGCAGTGATCCATGCGAATGGCCATTGCATCAGCGAAATTGTGTTGGCTTATGAGCCGGTTTGGGCCATTGGCACGGGCTTAACAGCCACGCCTGAGCAGGCCCAACAGGTTCACGCCGTGTTGCGCGCCCAGTTACGCGCAGCAACCGAGCGTGCTGATCGGGTTTCTATTTTGTATGGCGGCAGCATGAATGCCGCCAACGCTGGCGACTTGTTGGCGCAGCCTGATGTGGATGGCGGCCTGATTGGGGGCGCAGCCCTGAAGGCGCCAGACTTTTTGTCGATGTTGAGAACGGCTTCGCGCTGAGTCGCGGGTCAATATTTATTGTTTTTGGAGAGTAAACATGAGCATGGTTTTGACTTTGATTTTGGTGGTTCAGATGCTGTCGGCATTGGTCATGATTGGCCTCATCTTGATCCAGCACGGCAAGGGTGCCGACATGGGCGCTGCCTTTGGTAGTGGCGGTTCGGGCAGTTTGTTTGGCGCCACGGGCGGTGCCAACTTTCTTTCGCGCACCACCGCTGTGTTGGCAGCCGTATTTTTTGTCTGCACCTTGTTGTTGGCTTATTTCAGCAACGCGCGTCCTGCAGCATCGACAGGCAGTGTTTTGGAAGGCGCTGCCGTTACCGCGCCAGCGGCCCCTGTGGATAACAGCCCAGCGGCTCAAATCCCAGGCAATGCGCCGGCTGCCAAGACCGACAACAGTGTGCCGCCTGCACCTGCGAAGTAAGCTCTCATTCAGCTTGCTTATTGCACTCAAATTTCCTGAATTTCTCAAGGGAATGAAGGGTTTTTCAGAGTAAACTACGGGATTGCCCGGAGAGCAAATTGTGTCAAATGGCACACCTCATGCAATTCGGGCAAAAGTATCCAGCCGTCGTGGTGAAATTGGTAGACACGCTATCTTGAGGGGGTAGTGGCGAAAGCTGTGCGAGTTCGAGTCTCGCCGACGGCACCAGATCAACAGAATGGCCCAGTTTGTAAGGCTGGTGCTATTCATTCGGTGATACCGTCAGTCACAAGATGAACCTCGATCAGTACCTTCCCATTCTCTTGTTCATTCTGGTCGGCGTTGCTGTCGGCATCATTCCCCAGGTTTTGGGCTACATCCTTGGCCCCAACAAGCCTGACGCGGAAAAAAACTCCCCGTACGAATGCGGCTTTGAAGCTTTTGAAGACGCGCGAATGAAGTTCGATGTGCGCTACTACTTGGTGGCCATCTTGTTCATCTTGTTCGATTTGGAAATTGCCTTCCTGTTCCCATGGGCTGTGGCCCTCAAAGAAGTGGGCATGGCGGGCTTTGTGGCCGTGGTGATTTTTTTGGCCATTCTGGTCGTGGGTTTTATCTACGAGTGGAAAAAAGGCGCCCTGGACTGGGAATGACAACTCCAATGGCAACTCCATTCAGCCTCTAAGGACGATGCGATGATTGAAGGCGTGATGAAAGAAGGCTTCATCACCACGAGTTATGACTCGGTGGTGAATTGGGCCAAAACCGGCTCGCTCTGGCCCATGACTTTTGGTCTGGCCTGTTGCGCGGTCGAGATGATGCACTCGGCGACGGCTCGCTACGACTTGGCCCGTTTTGGTGCCGAGGTCTTTCGTGCCAGTCCCCGTCAAGCGGACTTGATGATTGTGGCTGGCACCTTGTGCAACAAGATGGCACCGGCCTTGCGCAAGGTGTATGACCAAATGTCTGAGCCACGTTGGGTGATCTCCATGGGCTCTTGTGCCAACGGCGGTGGTTACTACCACTACAGCTACTCGGTGGTGCGCGGTTGCGACCGCATCGTGCCCGTCGATGTGTACGTGCCGGGCTGTCCGCCCACGGCCGAAGCGCTGATCTACGGCATCATCCAGCTGCAGCAAAAAATCCGCCGCACGCAGACCATTGCGCGCGCTTGAGGGGACGAGATGACTGATTTCGCAATTCGTCCTGAAGACCTGAAAGACACCTTGGCGGTGGCCTTGGCCGATCGGGTCCAAAAAATTGATTTGGCTTTGGGTGAGGTGACCGTTCATGTCGGCGCCGACCAATACCTGAGCGTGATGCAAACTCTGCGCGATGCAGCGGGCTGCCGATTTGAGCAGTTGATTGACTTGGCCGGTGTGGACTATTCCACCTACGGCGATACAGGGACCGAAGGCGCGCGTTTTGGCGTGACCGTGCATTTGTTGTCGGTGACTTTGAACCAGCGCGTGCGTGTCAAAGTGACTTGCCCACACGACGACTTGCCGATGGTGGCCTCGGTCAATGACTTGTGGAATTCGGCCAACTGGTATGAGCGCGAAGCATTCGATTTGTTTGGCATTGTTTTCGAAGGCCACAACGATTTACGCCGCATCTTGACCGACTACGGTTTCATCGGCCATCCGTTCCGCAAGGATTTCCCATTGTCGGGGCATGTCGAAATGCGATACGACGCCGAGCGTCAACGCGTGATTTACGAACCGGTCAGCATTGAGCCGCGCGAAATCACGCCCCGCATCATTCGTGAAGAACACTACGGAGGCCTGAACTGATATGGCCGAAATCAAGAATTACACGCTGAACTTCGGTCCCCAGCACCCCGCTGCACACGGTGTGCTGCGCTTGGTGTTGGAGCTGGACGGTGAGGTGGTGCAACGTGCCGACCCCCACATTGGTTTGCTGCACCGCGCCACCGAAAAGCTGGCTGAAAACAAAACCTATATTCAGTCCTTGCCCTACATGGACCGACTCGACTATGTGTCGATGATGTGCAACGAGCACGCTTACTGCTTGGCCATCGAAAAAATGTTGGGCTTGGAAGTGCCCATGCGCGCGCAGTACATCCGCGTGATGTTCTCTGAAATCACCCGCATCCTGAACCACCTGATGTGGCTGGGTTCGCACGGCAACGACTGCGGCAGCTCCACCATCTTGATCTACACCTTCCGTGAACGTGAAGATCTGTTTGACATGTACGAAGCCGTCTCTGGCGCGCGCATGCATGCGGCTTATTTCCGTCCAGGCGGCGTTTACCGCGACTTGCCCGACAGCATGCCGCAGTACAAAGTCAGCAAGGTCAAAAACGCCAAGGCGATTGCCCAGCTGAACCAAAACCGCCAAGGGTCGTTGCTTGATTTCATCGACGACTTCACGCAGCGCTTCCCCAAGTGCGTGGACGAATACGAAACGCTGCTCACCGACAACCGCATTTGGAAACAGCGCACGGTCGGCATTGGCGTGGTGCCGCCTGAGCGTGCTCTGAATCTGGGCATGACGGGACCTATGCTGCGTGGCTCTGGCATCGCATGGGACTTGCGCAAAAAGCAGCCCTACGACGCCTACGACAAAGTTGAGTTTGATGTGCCCGTCGGCAAGACCGGTGACAGCTATGACCGTTACTTGGTCCGTGTGCAAGAGATGCGCGAATCGAATCGCATCATCCAGCAGTGCGTGTCTTGGTTGCGTGCCAATCCTGGCCCGGTGATCACCGACAACCACAAAGTAGCGCCGCCGGCTCGCGAGGGCATGAAGTCCAACATGGAAGACTTGATTCACCATTTCAAGCTCTTCACTGAAGGTTTCCGTGTGCCCGAAGGCGAGGCCTATGCGGCTGTCGAACACCCCAAAGGTGAGTTCGGCATCTACATGGTTAGCGACGGTGCCAACAAACCTTACCGCTTGAAAATTCGTGCCCCGGGCTTTGCCCATTTGGCCACTCTCGATGAAATGGCCCGTGGCCACATGCTGGCCGATGCGGTCGCCATCATCGGGACCATGGACATCGTTTTTGGAGAGATTGACCGATGATCTCTGAGTCAACCAAAGCACGCTTTGCGCGTGAAGTTGCCAAGTTCCCGGCAGATCAAAAGCAGTCGGCCGTGATGGCCTGCCTGTCGATCGTGCAGCAGGAACAAGGCTGGGTCAGCCCCGACAGTGAGCAGGTCGTGGCCGAGGTGCTGGGCATGCCGGTGATGGCGGTGCACGAAGTCACCACTTTTTACAACATGTACAACCAAAAGCCGGTGGGCAAGTTCAAGCTGAACGTCTGCACCAACCTGCCTTGCCAATTGCGTGGGGGTCAACAAGCGATGGCCTATTTGGAACGTAAATTGGGTGTGCATGCCGGTGAAACCACAGCCGATGGCCTGTTCACTTTGCAGCCCAGCGAGTGCCAAGGGGCTTGCGCTGATGCGCCGGTGCTCTTGGTCAACGACCGTCACATGTGCAGCTTCATGAGCCATGACAAGCTGGACCAACTCGTCGACAGCCTGAAGAAAGCCGAGGCCGCTTGATGAAAGTCGAACAAATTCTGAGTCAGTTCCAG
>JBEGTA010000202.1:0-4154 GCA_041179665.1 Pseudomonadota bacterium | reverse complement strand
AACGCGGTGGTGATCGCGCTGGCTTGCCGCCAATTGCCCGACCACCAACGGGCCAAGGGCATCATCTGGGGCACCGCGGGTGCCATCGTGTTGCGCGTGATTCTGATTTTCTTTGCACTGACGCTGCTGGCCATCCCCTTCTTGAAGTTTGTGGGCGCCGTGCTGCTGATTTGGATCGGCGTGAAACTGCTGACGCCCGATGCAGATGACGACCACAGCAACATTCAAGGCAGCGACAAGCTCTGGGGCGCTGTCAAAACCGTCATCATTGCCGACTTGGTCATGAGCGTGGACAACGTGATCGCCATTGCGGGTGCCGCCCAAACTTCGGGCAACCCCGACCACCAAATGCCTTTGGTGATTTTTGGCTTGCTGGTGAGCATTCCGATCATTGTTTGGGGCAGCCAGTTGGTCTTGAAGCTGATGGACCGCTTCCCCATCATCATCACTGCCGGTGGCATGTTGCTGGGCTGGATTGCGGGCACCATGATCCAAACTGACCCAGGTTTGGTCGCCTACATTCCACAAGAAAAAGTGTGGGGCTATGGCTTGGGCATCGCTGGTGCTTTGCTGGTGTTGGCCTTGGGCAAATTCATCATGGCGCGCCGTCAAGCGCCGGCTGAAGACGCCAGCGCCTGAGTCAAGTAAACCGTTGCTTGTGGCGTGAATGGACTACCATCGAAGTCCATTCACAGGGGGACGACATGAAAAAAAACCAACAAGGTTTGACTTTGATCGAGCTGATGATCGTGATTGCGATCATCGGCATTTTGGGCGCATTGGCCCTGCCGGCGTATCAGGACTACACCATCCGGGCCAAAGTTGCAGAGATGCTGTTGGCTGCCAATGGCTGCAAAACGGCCGTCAATGAAGCGGTCAGCTCCTCTTCAGATGCCAACGTGGCAGCGGCTTTGCCCAATGCCTGCGCCAGCCAAGCCAGCAAATATGTGGCCAGCGTCGCGGTCGACGGCAATGGGGTGATCACCGTGGTGGGCCAGCATGACGCCCTGCGTGGCAACACCAGTGCATCGGCCAATTCCCTCGCACTGACCCCCTTGCTGACAGGGGACACCCCGCTGAACGGCAACAGCGATGGTGGCAAAACCATCACGGGCTGGCGCTGTGGACCCGCCACCAGCAATGGCTTGCCGGCCAAGTACTTGCCTGCTTCATGCAAAGCCAGCTGAGCCCTTGCAACCACACACCACGCCCTGCTGAACCCAGGGCGTTTTTCATGGTGCGTCTGCGATGGGCTTGAACTTCACAAGCCCCTTGCAAAGCGCTTCAAGTAGCACAACGACAAACATTTTGACGCGCGGATGGTTGGCCATGCTCATGGTCTTTCCATGGATTGCGCCGTGGTCTCCAGCCCCCCAAGCCAACACCGTTCCGCTGCTCATCAGTTGGGCCTGCATCGCGTTGCTTTTGCTGCAGGCCCATCGGCTACAGTCCTTGGACATCGCACGCGCGTGGGCCGTCGCCGCGCTGCTCAGCAGCGTGATGGGCCTGGTTCAATACTTCGGCCTTGCGCCCACATGGGGTAGTGTGCTGCATGTCACCGCTTTAGGTGAAGCCAACGCCAACCTGCGCCAACGCAACCAACTGGCCACGTTGCTGGGCATGGGGCTGTTGGCCGTGCTGTGGTGGCAAGCGCACGGGCTGCGCTCCCGACATGCGCTGTGGATGCTGGCATTGCTGGCCGTGGCCAATGCCGCCACCACGTCCCGCACGGGTGTGCTGCACATGGTTTTGGTCACGGCGCTGACGGTTTATTGGACTTACCGCTCTCACGGCTCAACAGCGTATCGAACTGTTGCGTCAACTCGTTTGGCTTTTTGGGCCTTGGCGGTGTACTTGCTGGCCAATGCTGCCTTGCCGTGGGGTTTGAGTGTGATGTACGGTCAAGACGTCATCGACGCGTTGACCGATGCCTTGACCCGCATGGGCAACGATGAAGGCTGCGCCAGCCGCCGCGTGCTGTGGTCCAACGTGATCGAGTTGATCGGCCACAAGCCTTGGACAGGCTGGGGTTGGGATGAGCTCAAATACGCCCATTACATCACCCCTTACCCCGGCGGGCCAGAGCAACGGTTTTGTGCCATTTTGGGCAACGCCCACAACCTGCCTTTGCACCTGAGTGTGACGCTGGGCTTGCCAGTTGCGGGCTTGTTGGGCCTTGTTGCAATGGCGTTCATCGCTTGGGCGCGGCCTTGGCAAAGCCGATGGCCTTCAACGCAATTGGCATGGTCGGTGTTGGCCGTGATCGGCTTGCACAGTTTGCTGGAGTTTCCACTCTGGTACGGCCCATTCCAGATGGCGGTGTTGTTGTGTGGTGCGTTGCTGCTTGCACCGCAACACGCCCTTTTACGCGCGGTGCGCCCGTTGCAACTCACCGGAGGCCTGATTTTGTTGGGGGTGTGTTGGGTCGGGGCGGACTATGCGCGAGCCCGGCAAATCTACGCACCAGCCAATGAGCGCTGGGGCGTGTGGCGCGACGACCCCTTGGGGGCGGCTCGCAGCAGCTGGTTCTTTGGCCGCTCGGCCACCTTTGCCGAACTCAGCTTGACCCGCATCACGCCAGACAATGCCGCCTGGGTGTTGGACACCAGCACGAAGATGCTGCATTACTCACCCGAGCCCAAAGTGGTTCGGTCCTTGATCTTGAGCGCACACCTGCTGGGACGGCAAGATTTGGTGGATTTGCACAGCGCCCGGTGGCAAGCTGCGTTTCCAAGTGAACCCTTGCCGGTGCCGACGCATTGAATATCTGATGCGGCAGGGCGGGGTCGGTCTTGCCCGGCACAACACAATGGCCGAGCTGGTCATGGTGGTTCTTGAAATAACAGGGCGGCCGGTGTAGAAAGTGCGAACAATTTTTGAACTCAAGAGCCTCCTTCTTCTTTCAAGAAAGCACCCTTCACATGAAACGACGCAAGTTCATTCAAACAGGTTTGTCTTTTTCAGCACTCGGTTATTTCTCGTCTGGCATGGCCAATGACTTTGGCGCTTCTAAAGGTTTTCCTGGCGGATGGCCCCCGTTAAATGAACGCGGCGGACAACCCCTGCCTTGGGTGAATCCAGATTACTTGGTCAACAACATGTCGGGTGGCATGGAGCCGCTTTTCAAACATGCTGTGGTCAAGGCTTCCACCGCACCCTCACCTTTGAAGTCCCAAAAAACCCGCTTCAAACTCAACTTCAACACGGGTTTTGAAGACTACCAAAAGCAATTAGGTAAGCCGGCGATGCTGGTCGCTCGTGGCGACACCATTCACTACGAAAACTATGAGTTTGAACGCAATGCCAACATGCGTTTTTACAGCAAGTCCATGGCCAAAAGCGTGTTGGGATTGCTGACCGGTCTTGCTTTGGAAAATGGGGTCATCCAAAGTCTGGATGACCCGATTGAAAAGTACGACGCCCGCCTAAAAGGCAAACCTTTGGGCGCCGTGAAAATTCAACAAGCGCTGAACATGTCGAGCGGGGTGGATATATGCCAAATCAATTGTGGCCAACGCAACGATTACGAACGTTGGGAAGAGTCGGCATTTGCAGGACTCGGTGCCATGCACAGGGTGCTCGGGCGGATGCGTACGCTCAACACCGACGCAGACAAAACAGCCATTGAATGGCCATGGGGATTTAAAAATCCGAGCGGGACCCAATTCAATTATTCAAGCGTCGACCCCCATTTGGTGAGCATGGCGATCCGGGGTGGCGCAAAAATGTCGATTGCTGAATTCACCGAAAAAACGCTGTGGCAACCGCTTGGCGCGCAAGCCGATGCGATGTGGTTCACCGACTCTAAGTTGTCCGAAGATGTCAGCGCCAGTTTTTGCGCCACCCTCAGAGACTGGGGTCGAATTGGGCTATTGGTCGCTCAAAAAGGTGCCGCCAACGGGAAACAAATCCTCTCCGAGTCTTGGTTCAGCCAATACCGAAATTTCAAAGAAGATGAGACTTATTTGAAGCCCGGAAATATTGCCAACAAACCCAATAAAGAAGGGTATAAAAACTTTGTTCATATCCCCAATGACAACCCCCAATGGTTGCGGTTTGGAGGCGACTTAGGCCAAACTATTTTTGTCGATCAAAAGTCCGGCACCGTGTTGGTGATTTTGAGTGTCAACAACAACGCTCAAGCGTACATCGAC
>JBEGTA010000201.1:0-2660 GCA_041179665.1 Pseudomonadota bacterium | reverse complement strand
TGCAGGGTCGAGCCAACGCGTTGGTGCAGCCGGGCAATGGACACTTCTTCTGCAACGGCCATGAAACGCGCTCGGCGCTCTTCGCGCACAGCTTCGGGCAACATGCCAGGCAAATCGTTGGCGGTGGCACCTTTCACGGGGCTGTATGCGAAGCAACCTGCGCGGTCAATTTGAGCTTCGCGCAAGAAGGCCAACAAATGCTCGAACTCTTCTTCTGTCTCACCAGGGAATCCAGCAATGAAGGTGCTGCGAATCACCAACTCAGGGCAGAGTTCGCGCCAGCGTTGAATGCGTTCCAAATTTTTCTCGCCACTGGCTGGACGCTTCATGCGCTTGAGCACATCGGGGTGGCTGTGCTGAAACGGCACATCCAAGTAAGGCAACACCAGTCCCTCGGCCATCAAGGGAATGATGTCGTCAACACTGGGGTAAGGGTAGACATAATGCAACCTCACCCATGCATCGTGTTCACGGGCCATTTGGCCCAGTGTTTGCACCAACTCCAGCATGCGCGTTTTGACGGGCTTGCCATCCCAAAAACCGGTCCGGTATTTCACATCGACGCCATAAGCCGAAGTGTCTTGGCTGATGACCAGCAATTCTTTGACGCCCCCCTCAAACAAAGCCTTGGCTTCTTTGAGCACATCACCAATGGGGCGTGACACCAAATCACCGCGCATGGACGGGATGATGCAAAACGTACAACGGTGATTGCACCCTTCGCTGATTTTTAAATAGGCGTAGTGACGGGGGGTGAGTTTCAGCCCGGCATCGCCAAAGCCGCCGGGCACCAAATCCAAAAACGGATCATGTGGCTTGGGCAAATGGGTGTGGACCGCGTCCATCACCTCTTGGGTGGCATGGGGGCCCGTCACAGCCAACACACTGGGGTGCATTTCCAGCACCATGTTGCCACCGCCCTCGCCCGTCTTGGCGCCCAAACAGCCGGTCACAATGACCTTGCCGTTCTCACTCAAGGCCTCGGCAATCGTGTCCAAGCTTTCCTTGATGGCTTCGTCAATGAAGCCACACGTGTTGACGATGACGAGATCCGCGCCGTCAAATGTTTTGGAGGTTTGATAACCCTCGGCACTCAATTGCGTCAGGATCAGTTCGGAATCGGTCAGGGCTTTGGGGCATCCCAAGCTGACGAAACCCACTTTGGGGGTGGGCATGTTGGCGGTAGCGGTCGTTTCACTCATGCCCGCATTGTCCCCGCAAAAACGACTCTCTTGTGACAAAGGGGCATGAAGCGCCCTTCAAGTTTTTAAACCCATCACACCCAACAGCTGCTCGGTGTTCTTGTGGATCTGTTTTTGCATTTGCTCTTGCATTTGGGCCATCACATTTTGAGACGGATCGGCCAAGCCTGAAAACATGTTTTGCATCAAGGGGGTCTGCCACTTCATGAACTGGCTCCACACCTCTGGGCTCAGGGCCGGACTGGCTTCACCCAGCTTACTTTGCCAATCCATGAACGACTGGACATGGTTCTCCAAATAAGAGCCCATATGGCCTTGCATGGCATGCCCATAAAAACGGATGATGTTGGACAGCACCGCCTCGCTGAACATAGGCACGCCCGCAGACTCTTCTTCCAAGATGATCTGCAACAAAATGGAACGCGTCAGGTCTTCCCCAGTTTTGGCATCGAGCACCACCACAGGCGAAGCGGTCATGACCATTTTTTTGATCTCGGCCAACGTCACATAGGTCGACGTTTGCGTGTCGTACAAGCGGCGATTGGGGTATTTTTTGATGGTTCGGACGTGATCATTCCCAAGCACTGCGGCTTTGGGGCTGGGCTTGGCCGACTTGGCTGGTGGCTTGACCGGCAATGAAAACTCCTGATGGCTGTCTGAAAATAGCATTTCTGATGCAATGCAGCATTTTAGGCACACTCCATGCACCCCAAGCCTTGGTTAACCCTGATGGGTCACGCACGCCTGGCTCGGCTTTCCGTGGGCGTTTTTTTGTTGTCGCCGCCCGATTCACCCTCATAACCTGCGAAAATAGTCCACTATGTTCACCGGAATCATCACCGGCGTGGGGCGAATCGTCGCCATCCACGACCTGGGTCGCTCTTTACAACACGGCAAGCGCCTCACGCTGGAGGCTCCCGCCGGGTACCTCGACGATGTGGGCTTGGGCGACAGCATCGCCCTGAACGGGGCTTGTATGACGGTCACCACCTTTAGCCCCGAAAACCGTCAATTCACCATCGACATCTCCGCCGAGTCGCTCGACAAGACCAGCGGACTTGACCAATTGGGTCAGGTCAACCTCGAAAAAGCCTTGCGCGCCCATGACCGTTTGGGCGGCCACATCGTCTCGGGCCATGTCGATGGCGTGGGCCATATCAGCCACTTTGCCCCGTTGGGCGAAAGCTGGGAGCTGCGCATCTTGGCGCCCCTTTCTTTGGCCAAATACCTCGCCTACAAAGGCTCCATCACCGTCAATGGGGTGAGCCTCACTGTCAATCAGGTCACCGATCTGGCTGAAGGCTGCGAAATCAGCATCAACCTTATTCCGCACACAGTCGATAACACCGCCTTGGGCAGTCTGCAAGCCGGCAGCCGCGTGAACCTCGAAATCGACACCGTGGCCCGATATGTTGAGCGCATGCTCAGCGCAGGCCTTGCCCCCACCGCATCACTCCC
>JBEGTA010000200.1:0-5860 GCA_041179665.1 Pseudomonadota bacterium | reverse complement strand
ACATGCTCCGCCGACCAAGGGGCACTGGCCTGCACCGTCCAACGCTCGATGCGTTCGCGCCCGGGCTTGGACGATTCGCGGGCCATCCAGGCAATCCGGTGGTGCGTGCTGCGCGCGGCGTTCCACTGGGGGCCAAGCGTGATCAAGTTGGGTTGCACAGCTTGGGGGTAGGCCAGCATCAAGGTCCAGCAAGGGTCTACACGCACAGGCTCAAGGGGTTTGGCCAAGGCGCTGAGGCCCGAGGAATTCAGCAGCGTGGTGGCCTGAGCAGGCGGGATGGCCAAAATGACTTTGTCGAACCCGGCGTAGACGTGTTGCCCACCGTCGTCCGATTCTGTTTGCAGTTGCCAGCCGTTTTTCTTCAGCGGGTCTTTCAAGATTTGGGTGACCCGGGTTTGCAATTGCACATTGCCGTCTTCGAGCAAGGGTGCTGCCCAGGCTTTGACCAAGCTATTCATGCCGGGAGTGGCCACCCAGTGGCGCTCGCCGCCGGGCAGGCCAGCTTCGATCACGCGGCCATTGGGGTCCAGTACGCGCACCGCGTTGGCGCTCCACGGCTTGCACACGCCGGGAGCGGTGTTGATGGCCAACTCAAAGCGCGGGTCACGCACCGTGAAGTACTGCGCGCCATGGTCAAAACTGCCAAAGGCGCTGGCGCGGGTCGACATGCGCCCGCCGACGCCACGGCTTTTCTCAAACAGCGTGACGTTGTGTCCCGCTTGGCGCAGGGTGCGTGCGCAAGTCACGCCGGCCAAGCCGACTCCGATGATGGCGATGTGTTGTGTGGTCATGCATTAACTTTAGCCGAGAAATGCCACCGTATGGAAGTCGGGTGGGTTAGTCCCAATACGGGCCAAAGCGTCAGTTGTCGCGCAGCAGAGCCAAACGCGTGGTCGGGTTTTGCAGTTGGGTGGTCCACCACTGCAGGGCGTGCCCGGCCGGGTTCAGTCGGCTGTCACGCCATGCGGCGTGCACCGGACTCACTCGGGTTTGGTCGGTTTGCTTGATCACCAAGTGGCCTTGCTGCACGTGCGGCTCGGCCAAGCTTTGCGGCAAAAAGCCCACGCCCAGACCCCGCAATTGGGCTTGCAGTTTGCTGTGCATATCGGGCACGGTGAAAACGTCTTGCCCCCCTTGCAGACCCACGGTCACGCCACTGCCGCGTTGCACCGAGTCGGCCACCGCCACCATGCGGTGCTTGGCCAATTGGGCGTTGCTCAAGGGTTCGGGCATTGGGGCCAACGGGTGCTGTGGCGCCACCGCAAAAACAAACGCCACCTCACCCAAGGTCATGTGCTGGATGTCGGCCGCCACTTGTTGGCCCATGACCACGCCCAAGGCCAAGTCGGCCTGTCCCGAGGTCAGGGCCGCCAAGGTGCCCGACAGGGTTTCGTGGCGGATGCGCAAACGGGTGGGGCTTTTGAGGGCCAAAAACGCCTCGCACAAATCCATCACCACGCGCTGCGAAACAATGCTGTCCACCGCCACCGTGAGCAAGGCTTCCCAGCCCGTGGCCACCCGTTTGACCCGGTTGGCCACCACATCGATGTCGTGCAACAAGCGGCCCGCTTCACGCAGCAACTCTTCGCCTGCGGCGGTGGGGCGGGCTTGGCGGGCGCTGCGGTCAAACAGCAACACGTCCAAAGCGTCTTCAATTTGACGCACCCGATAGGTCAGGGCGCTGGGCACCAAGTTGAGTTTGCGGGCAGCGGCGGCAAAACTGCCCTCCGCTTGGATGGTTTGCAGCATGTACAGGGCATCGGGCGTGAGCCAGTCTTTGGGGCTTTGCATAGTGGCATCATGTTAATTGAAAAATATTGAACGATGGCGGCAAACCATTTGCACCTTTTTCAATGTGCGGATCTTTAAAGTCTGGCCTTGAACTGAGAGGAATTTCCCCATGCTGACTGTGCGCAAATCTTCGGAACGTGGCTATGCCGACCATGGCTGGCTCAAGTCGTTTCACAGCTTTTCGTTTGCCAATTACTTTGATCCGGCCCACATGGGTTGGGGCAATTTGCGGGTCATCAACGAAGACCGAATTGCACCGGGCACCGGATTCGGGACCCATGGCCACCGCGATATGGAAATCATCAGCTATGTGCTGTCGGGCAATTTGGCTCACCAAGACAGCATGGGGAACGTCAAGGGCATTCCGCCAGGCGATGTGCAGCGCATGAGCGCGGGCAGTGGTGTGCGTCACAGCGAGTTCAACCACGCCGAGGGCGAACAAACCCACTTTTTGCAAATCTGGATCGAGCCCAATGTGACGGGCATCGACCCCGGCTACGAACAAAAAACCGTTCCCGATAGCCTCAAACGTGGCCGTCTGGCCTTGGTGGCCGCCCCTGATGCGGCGGAGCACACCGTGAAGATTCATGCCGACGCCCGACTCTATGCGGGCTTGTTGGATGGTGCAGAGTCCGCGCAGTTGGCACTCAACCCCGCTCGCAAGGCGTATGTGTTTGTTGTGCGAGGCCGCTTGCAGGCCAATGGCCATGCACTCGATGCCGGCGATGCGGCGTTGTTGCAGGCTGAATCGGATTTATCTCTGACACAAGGCGATAACGCCGAGGTGTTGGTTTTCGATTTGGCCGCTTGAGCCCTTTCTGGGTCGTTTACTTTTTTCCTGTTGCTTTTCTCTGTTGCTTTCCCCTGTTTTTTTTCCTGTTGTTTTTCACTGTCATTAATAAGGAGCTTCTCTCATGGCAAAAACCGTTGTAGTTTTCCACTCTGGCTACGGCCACACCCAGCGCGTGGCGCAATTTGTCGCACAAGGCGCCAATGCCCAACTCATCGCCATTGATGCCGATGGCAACATCTCCGATGCCGATTGGTTGGCTTTGGACGCTGCAGACGCCATCATCTTTGGCTCGCCCACCTACATGGGCATGGCTTCTTGGCAGTTCAAAAAGTTTGCAGACGCGACCTCCAAGCGTTGGTTCACTTCGGCCTGGAAAGACAAAGTGGCTGGCGGCTTCACCATCTCGGCCAGTCCCAGCGGTGACAAGCTCTCCACCATCCAATACTTCATCACCTTGGCGATGCAGCAAGGCATGGTCTGGGTGGGCCAGCCCGCGATGAACGACGGCACTATCAACCGCATTGGCTCTAACTCGGGCTTGATGGCCCAAGTTGGCCCCACCAGCCCTGCGGAAGACATTCCTCAAGGTGACTTGGACACCGCCAAAGCCTATGGCGAGCGCGTGACCGCTGTGGCCACCAAACTGCGCGGTTGATGCGCAAGCAAGAGCCCTTTTTCGATAGGGAAAGGGCTCTTGTCTCGGTTAGCATGGCGGCATGAAAATCATCTCGATGCTGCCCTGGGCCGATTGGTTGGCCCTGTTTTCTTTTTTTGGCATGTGGATTGGCTACGCTTGGGTGGCCAAAGTGCGCGGCTTGCGTGACCAAAGCCTGATTGCCACCACCAACATGTACCGCCAGAAGTGGATGCTGCAAACCACCGCGCGCGATCCGCGCATGCTGGACGGTTTGATCACGCAAAACCTCTCTCAAACGCCAGCCTTTTTCTCCTCGACCAGCATCATCATCATGGGTGGTCTTTTTGCCTTGCTGGGCACCACCGACAAGGCCGCCGAGCTGGTGCGCGAAATTCCGTTTGCCCAGCCCACGCCCATCTTGGTGTTTGAGTTCAAAATTTTGGTGTTGGTGGGCATTTTTGTTTACGCGTTTTTCCGCTTTTCGTGGTCTATGCGGCAGTACACCTTTGTGGCGCTCGTGATCGGTGCCATGCCGCCCCCCGAAGAGTTCAGCAGCCAGTTGCATGACCGCGAACAATTTGCCGTGCGGGCCGGTAATTTGGTCAGCGCTGCGGCCGAAACTTTCAACGACGGGCTGCGTGCCTATTACTTCTCGTTTGCCGCGATGGCCTGGTTTTTCTCACCCTTGGCCTTGGTCTTGGGCACGGCCTTGGTGGTGGTGATTTTGTATGGCCGAGAGTTTCGCTCGGATGTGCTGCAAGTCTTGCGCGACTGAGCTGAAAACACCCTTTTGCAGGGGGTGACCTTCTACAATAGTGGCCTATGTTTGTTCACCTGCGTCTCCACACCGAATTTTCAGTCGTTGACTCCACTTGTCGCATTGACGATGTGGTCAAAATCGCGGCCAAAGACGCTCAGCCCGCGCTGGCCATCACCGACCTGAACAACCTGTTTGGTGGCGTCAAGTTTTACAAAGAAGCGCGCGGCAAAGGGGTCAAGCCCATCTTGGGCGCAGAAATCAATCTCGAAGGCATGGGCGCCGACCCGGCCGCCATCAGCCGGGTTGTGTTGCTGGTGCAAAACCACCCTGGCTACTTGAACATTTGCGAGTTGTTGGCGCGTGCCTGGACGCAAAACGTGGCCCGCGGCGTGGCGGTGGTCAAAATGGCCTGGCTCAAAGAGCTCTCTGAAGGCTTGATTTTGCTTTCTGGCGCACAAGCGGGCCCTGTGGGGCAGGCCTTGGTTCAAGGTGACGCCGACAAAGCGGCCGATGTGGCGTTGCAGTTGGCTTCCATTTTTCCGCACCGTTTTTATCTCGAGCTGCAACGCGCAGGCCGCCCCGAAGACGAGCCCCAAGTGGCGGGTGCGGTGGCGTTGGCCGCCCGCTTGCACTTGCCTGTGGTGGCCACGCATCCGGTGCAGTTTCATGCGGCCGAAGATTACGAGGCGCACGAGGCGCGGGTGTGTATTTCTGAAGGCGAAATATTGGCCAATCAGCGCCGTGTTCGCCGTTTCACGCGTGAGCAATATTTCAAATCAGCTGAGCAAATGTGCGCGCTTTTTGCCGATGTGCCGAGCGCCATTGCCAACACGCTCGAAATTGCCAAGCGCTGCAATTTGACGCTGGTGTTGGGCAAGCCGCAATTGCCCCATTTCCCAATCCCGCCAGTGAATGGTGTGGTCATGTCGGTGGACGACTATTTTCGCCATGTGTCTTTTGAAGGCCTTGAAGCCCGCCTGCAACATCTCTACCCCGATGAGGCCAAGCGCGAAGCCGAAAAACCCCGTTATGTGGAGCGACTGGAGTTTGAGCTGAAAACCATCTTGAAGATGGGCTTTCCCGGTTACTTTTTGATTGTGGGTGACTTCATCCAGTGGGCCAAGTCGAATGGCTGTCCCGTCGGGCCGGGTCGTGGCTCGGGGGCGGGTTCGTTGGTGGCGTATGCCCTCAAGATCACCGACCTCGACCCCTTGCAATACAACCTGCTGTTTGAGCGTTTCTTGAACCCCGAACGTGTGTCAATGCCTGACTTTGACATCGACTTTTGCCAAAGCAACCGCGATCGGGTGATCGATTACGTGAAAGACAAATATGGCCGCGATGCGGTCAGCCAGATCGCCACGTTTGGCACCATGGCGGCGCGTGCGGCCATTCGCGACGTGGGCCGTGTGCTGGACATGAGCTACACCTTTTGTGATGGCATCAGCAAACTCATTCCCAACAAACCGGGCATGTCGGTCACGCTGCAATACCCGCCTGCGACGCCCAAAGAGGGCGACAAGAACAACTACGCCATTGCCATGGAGCCGATACTGGCCGAGCGCATTGAGCGAGAAGAAGATGTGAAGACGCTGATCGAGCTGGCACAAAAGCTCGAGGGGATGACCCGCAACATTGGCATGCACGCTGGCGGTGTCTTGATCGCACCCGGCAAGCTGACCGATTTTTGTCCGCTTTACCAACAACCCGGCAGCGAATCTGCCGTTAGCCAATACGACAAAGACGACGTGGAGTCGGCGGGGTTGGTGAAGTTCGACTTTTTGGGGTTGGCTACGCTGACGATTCTTGAAATCGCCCGCGAGTTCATCATGCAACGCCATCAGGGCCAAGAAAACTTTGCCTTTGAGAACATCCCGCT
>JBEGTA010000199.1:0-6217 GCA_041179665.1 Pseudomonadota bacterium | reverse complement strand
TCTTCGACTGGGAGCGTGTGCCTTTTAACCCCATTGGACTCATCAGCGACCAAGTCAACGGCTGGCCCGTGTTTGATTTGGCGTTGGGCGAGCAGGGCATTGCCCGCGTTGGCGTGTTGTCCATGGGCAATCCGCATGCGGTGCAGCGGGTCGACGATGTGGCGGCATTTCCGGTGTTGGTGCAAGGCCCCTTGATCGAAAACCATGCGGCGTTTCCTAAGCGTGTGAATGCGGGTTTTATGCAAATCGTTTCGCGCAGCCAGATCAAGTTGCGCGTGTTCGAGCGCGGCTCGGGCGAGACCTTGGCTTGTGGCACTGGCGCATGCGCTGCGGTGGTGGCCGGTATTCGTCAAGGTTGGCTGGACGGACGTGTGGACGTGCAAACCCACGGCGGCGCGCTCACCATCGAGTGGGCCGGCCAGCCCGACAGCCCGGTGCTGATGACGGGGCCTGCCACGACTGTTTTTGAGGGTGAAATTGACTTGCCCGATGTACTTTCCTGAAATTCTGGAGACCCCACATGACCCCCTCTGAGCCGATGAGTCCGATCACCGAAGACGACATTGCCGACTATTTGGTGAACACCCCTGACTTTTTCGAGCGCCATGCCTCTTTGTTGGCCACGGTGCAGCTGACCCATCCACAAAGCCACCGCGCTGTGGGTTTGCAAGAGCGTCAAGCGCAGATGCTGCGCGACAAAATCAAAGGCTTGGAACACCGCATCATGGACATGATTCGTCATGGCAATGAAAACATGATCCTGACCGACAAGCTTCACCGTTGGTCTTGCGAGTTGTTGGTGACCCCGCCCGACCACTTGGCCGAGTTGGCGGTCGACAACATCCGTGACTTGTTTCAAGTGCCGCAAGTGGCTTTGCGTTTGTGGTCTTTGCAAGGCGCTTACGCCAAAGAGGCTTATGCCCAAGGCGTGACCGAAGCCGTGCAAACACTGGCCACTTCGTTGGACACCCCTTATGTTGGCCCGAATGCCGGCTACGAGGCAGTTCAGTGGTTGGCAGAGCCAGCCCAAGCCGCGTCGTTGGCCTTGTTGGCCTTGCGCTCGGCGCCAGGGCAACCTGCCTTTGGTTTGTTGATATTGGCCTCGCCAGACGCACAGCGCTTCAACAGCCAAATGGGCACGGACTTGCTCGAGCGGCTCGCCGAGTTGGCGGGCGCGGCCTTGTCGGTGCTGCGGTTGTCCGAGGCCTGAAGCATGTCAGACACGGCGCCGGACCCACTGGTTGCCCGATATCTGGCGCATGTGCGCTTTGAAAAAGGCTTGGCCGAGCGCACCTGCAACCTCTACCAACTCGATTTGATCCGCTTGGCCGACATGGCCGCAGCCTCCAATGTGGCCTTGCTGCAGGTGCACAACAGCCATGTGCGGCGCTGGGTGGCGCAGATGCACCGCGCAGGCCGAAGTGGCCGAGGCATCGCCCTGATTTTGTCTGGCTGGCGCGGGTTTTACACCTGGCTGGGGCGCGAAGGTTTGGTCAGTCAAAACCCGGTGGCCGATGTGAAGGCGCCGCGCTCGGCCAAGCCCTTGCCCAAAGCGCTGGGTGTCGACGAAGCGGTGCAATTGGCTCAGCACGAAGAAGACAACGACGACCCGTGGCTGGAAGCCCGCGACGCCGCCATGGTGGAGTTGCTCTACGGTTGCGGCCTGCGCATTGCCGAGTTGACGGGCTTGGATGTGGTGGCCAGCAACGAAGCCAGCCGCCAGGGGCGCGGCTGGATTGATTTGCAAAACGCCGAGGTGCAAGTCCAAGGCAAAGGCAGCAAGCGGCGAACCGTGCCATTGGGGCGGGCTGCGGTCGAGGCCTTGACGCATTGGCTGGCCGTGCGCACGCAATTGCCTGGTATGTTGAGCCAGCCCACGCCGGGCGCCTCTGACTTGGCGTTGGCGCTTTTTCCGGGCCGCCATGGCACACGACTCACAGCCCGTGGTGTGGCCCAGCGCCTGAAACGCCGCAGCCTGTTGGCGGGCTTGGCCACCCCAGTGCATCCGCACATGTTGCGCCATTCTTTTGCCAGTCATGTGTTGCAGTCGAGCGGCGATTTGCGGGCGGTGCAGGAGCTGTTGGGTCATGCCAACATCAGCACCACGCAGGTCTACACGCGCTTGGATTTCCAGCATTTGGCCAAAGCTTACGATGCCGCGCATCCGCGTGCCAAGCGCAAGTGAGTCAGCCACAGCGATAGTCTCTAGCGACTGAGGTTGAGACGAGGCAGCCAAACTGGCTGCGCCATTCATCGCTACACTTCCGAACTCTTTTCTATTGCGGAATCGCTTCATGTCATTGATCCCCACCACCATCCTGACCGGCTTTTTGGGTTCGGGCAAAACCACGCTCTTGAAGCGCGTGTTGACAGAGGCCCATGGCCAAAAAATCGCTGTCATTGAGAACGAATTTGGCGAAGAAAACATCGACAACGACATCTTGGTCTCGGACACCGAGGAGCAAATCATTCAAATGAGCAATGGCTGCATTTGCTGCACCATTCGGGAAGATTTGCGCGTCACCTTGCAATTGCTCGCGGCCAAGCGCCGCAAAGGTTTGCTGAGTTTTGACCGCATCGTGATCGAGACCACCGGTTTGGCCGATCCCGGTCCCGTGGCGCAGACCTTTTTCATGGACGATGAGATCGCCGAGACGTTTTTGCTCGACTCCATCTTGACGCTGGTGGATGCCAAACACGCGGCGCAGCAATTGAACGACCGTCAAGAAGCGCGCCGGCAAGTGGGTTTTGCCGACCAGATCTTCATCAGCAAAGCCGATTTGGTCTCGGCCGATGATTTGAGTGCGTTGCAACACCGCCTGAAGCACATGAACCCCCGCGCCCTGCAAAAGGTGGTGCACTTTGGTGAAGTCCCTTTGAGCGAGGTGTTTGACCTGAAAGGCTTCAACCTGAATGCCAAACTCGACATCGATCCAGACTTTTTGAAGGAAGACGGTCACGACCACAGCCACGGTCACTCCCATGACCATGACCATGACCATGACCACGTGCATGGAGAGCACTGCGACCACCCTTCCCACCAACACGACCATGGCCATGAGGGTCATGCAGGCCATCACCATCACCACGATGACGATGTGAAGAGCTTTGTATTCCGGTCAGAAAAGGCTTTTGATCCGGCCAAGTTGGAAGATTTCTTGGGGGCCATCGTGAACATTTATGGCCCGCGCATGCTGCGCTACAAGGGGGTCTTGAACATGCGGGGCACCGAGCGCAAGGTTATTTTCCAGGGCGTTCACCAATTGATGGGCAGTGATTTAGGGCCCATGTGGCGTGATGACGAGGTCAAAACGAGCAAGATGGTATTCATTGGCATCGATTTGCCCAAAGACATCCTGTTGCAAGGCCTGGAGCAGTGCTTGGTTTGAGTGGCCAGCGAGGACGCGCCCTGCACTTGCCGGAAGTGAACTTGTCTTTAATCGGTGACATGTCATTTTTTGATCGTTCTTATCGCTACAATCGCCCGCCTGAAGACCCCCCTTTTGGGGGAGGTTGTTGAACCCAGTCGGTCTACATACGGGTTTGAAATGCATATGAACAGGTTTTTCAATCGGTTGCTGCAGTGTGGCAAGAGGTTTGGGCCTGCCCTTTCACACGGCTAGGAGACAAGACGTGAAGACCTCAAATAAGAAAACGGCAGCCAAAGCGCTGGCCAGCAAGTCCAAGACCAGTGCTGTCAAAAAAGCAGCTCCGGCCAAGAAACCCGTGCCTGTCAAAAAGCCTGTGCCAGCCAAAAAAGCGGCGCCCGTGAAAAAGGCCGCTCCAGCCAAAAAAGCGGTGCCGGCCAAGAAGCCTGCCGCAGCAAAGAAGGCTGTCGCCGTGAAAAAGCCCACGCCTGCCAAGAAGGCCGTGCCTGTGAAAAAGGCGGCACCCGCCAAGAAGCCTGCTGCGGTGAAAAAAGCGGCGCCGGTGAAGAAATCGGCACCTGTCAAAGCAGCGGCCAAACCCGTGGCCAAACCGGCCTCGAAGCCCGCAGCCAAAACGACGGTGACCACGGCTGGCAAAGGCAAAGCCACAGCCAAGCCCGTAGCCGCAGTCGACAAAACAAAAAACAAAGCCACAGTCCCCGCCGTGAAAAAACCGGCCCCTGTGGTCTCCAAGCCAGCGGCTGCCTCTAAGGCAAAAGCTGCACCCGTGCCGACCTCTAAAAAGGCGGCCTCTGTTCCTGAAGCGAAACCTATGACTGTTAAAAAAGTGGCGACACCGACTGCCCCGGTCGCCCCAACTGCCGTGACGGCAGCGGCGGCGCCTTCTGCGCCTGACCAATTGATTCGTGCCACGCGTCCCTCGGCCCGTTTGGCCCAGATCACTGTGCCTTCTCTCCCTCCGGCCGTGGCCTCTACGGCGGCCAAGGCCAGTTTCATGCCGAGTGCGCCCGTTGCGGCAGTGGCTGCCCCATTTGCACCCATCAAAAAAGACCCCAAGCTGGCCAACAACTGGAAATCCAAATCGCTCGAAGCATTGAGCGACGCCGAGATTTTGGCCATGCCTGAAGCGGAGTACATGAACACGGTTCAATTGGCGTATTTCCGTCTGAAATTGACCGCCTTGAAGCAAGAGATTTTGAACAGTGCGGGTGCGACGACCGAGCATTTGCGTGAAGACACCGTGGTGGTGCCCGACCCTGCTGACCGCGCCACCATTGAGGAAGAGCACGCGCTGGAGTTGCGCACGCGCGACCGTGAGCGCAAATTGCTCAAGAAAATTGAGCAATCGATTGGCTTGATCGATTCGGGTGAGTACGGCTACTGCGATGAAACCGGTGAGCCCATTGGCGTGGGCCGTTTGTTGGCTCGCCCGACGGCCACTTTGTCGCTGGAAGCGCAGCAACGCCGCGAGTTGAAGCAAAAGATGTTCGGCGACTGATCTTGATGGCTTCTGAGCCCTTTAAAAAACCCCTGCGAAGGGGTTTTTTTTCGTCCTCAGCATTGAGTCGGTGTCGAATTCATTTTTGCATTTGACAATTTTGTAATTTTTTTATTTTCCAGAATCCTTCACAGGTTACTTTCAGTGCCCCTTGTAAGTGCCTAATTTACATAGAAATTTCCCTGCTTTGAAGGTAAGATTTCTCCGCTAAGCCATTGATTTCATTGAAAAAAATCGACTTCCTCCTGTTGAGTTGCGTTGAATTCCTGTTACAGTGCAAAAAAGTGCAATTAAGTGGGGAAAAGTGCCTCCGCTTGCACCTCTCAACTGGAAAAAGGTCGTTGCAGTGTTTCAAGGGGCTTCATCGCTGAGTCTGGATGCCAAAGGGCGGTTGTCTGTGCCGACTCGGCATCGCGACGTCCTGAGCGCCAACGCCCGGGGCCACTTGACGATCACCAAACACCCGCACGGTTGCTTGATGGTGTTTCCCCGTCCTGAGTGGGAGAAATTCCGTGAGCGCATTGCCCAGTTGCCCATGTCGGCCCAGTGGTGGAAGCGCATTTTTTTGGGCAACGCCATGGATGTCGAGATGGACGGCACCGGTCGGGTCTTGATTTCGCCCGAGTTGCGCCAAGCCGCGGGCATTGCCAAAGACACCATGTTGCTGGGCATGGGCAACCACTTTGAGTTGTGGGACAAGGCCACCTACGACGCGCAAGAAGCGCAGGCCATGCAGGGCGAGATGCCTGATGTGTTCAAGGACTTTTCGTTCTGAATGCAATGACCGAAAACGCGCTGACCCACACCACTGTGCTTTTGAATGAGGCGGTGGACGAATTGCTCCAAGCCAGTGCCGGTGCTGATGGCACTTATGTCGACGCCACCTTCGGGCGCGGTGGGCATTCCCGATTGATTTTGTCGCGCTTGTCGGCGCAGGGGCGACTGCAAGCTTTTGACAAAGACCTTGAAGCCATTGCCGAGGCTGCCCGCATTGCGGATGAACGGTTTTCTATCCGCCACGACGGCTTTTCGCACCTGGGTGAACTGCCCGCCGGCAGCGTCGATGGCGTCCTGATGGACTTGGGCATCAGCTCCCCCCAAATTGACAGCCCCGAGAGGGGTTTTTCTTTTCGTTTTGAGGGCCCCCTCGACATGCGCATGGACACCACGCGCGGTGAGAGTGTGGCCGATTGGCTGGCTTCGGCCACAGTGGATCAAATCACGGAGGTGATACGTGACTATGGCGAAGAACGGTTTGCTTTTCAGATTGCAAAGGCGCTTGTGGCTCGCCGACAAGAGCGGGGCCCAATTTCAACCACCACCGATTTGG
>JBEGTA010000198.1:0-2643 GCA_041179665.1 Pseudomonadota bacterium | reverse complement strand
GGCAGTGTGCCGGCCGCTGTGGCCTTGGCTTGGTTTTGGCGACCCATGCGCACTTTGATGCTGGTGGTGGCTGGGCTGTCTTTGTTTGCCATCTACACCTACCAAGGTGACCTGGCCCGTGCGGAGCAGGTGTTTTGGTTGAAGTACTTCTTGTCCAGCCAATCGGCCATCTTGTGGATGAGCATGGTGTTCTTCATCAGCACCTTGTTTTATTGGGCCGGTATGTTCATTCGGGGGCAAGGCGACACCCTTGAATCTCTGGGCAGTCGCATGGCCTGGGTGGCGGTGGCGCTGGCCTTGATCGGCACCATGGTGCGTTGGTACGAGAGTTACCTGATCGGTCCTGATGTGGGACACATCCCGGTCAGCAATTTGTACGAAGTGTTCATCATGTTTTGCTGGATGACGGCAGGCTTTTACCTCTATTACGAAGACCATTACCGCACCCGTGCATTGGGCGCCTTTGTCATGTTGGTGGTGAGTGCGGCGGTGGGCTTTTTGCTTTGGTACACACTGGTGCGCGAGGCGCACGCCATTCAGCCCTTGGTGCCTGCGCTCAAAAGTTGGTGGATGAAATTGCATGTGCCTGCCAACTTCATTGGCTACGGCACTTTTGCCTTGGCGGCGATGGTGGCCTTTGCTTATTTGATCAAGCAAACCGCTGGCGAAACCCGCTGGTACAAACTGGCGCCTTTGTGGCTGTTGGGCATGGTGCTGTGCTTCGAGCCCTTGGTGTTCCGCCAATCTGCCAACGACCAGACCAGCAGCTACTGGATGGTTTATTTTGGCGTGTCCGCCTTCATCGTGGCGGGCATTTTGTTGGGCCGTCGCCGCATTGCTGAGCGCCTGCCCGCCTTTGAGGTGCTGGACGATGTGATGTACAAATCCATCGCTGTCGGCTTTGCTTTCTTCACCATCGCCACGGTGCTGGGGGCCTTGTGGGCTGCCGAAGCATGGGGTGGTTATTGGAGTTGGGACCCCAAAGAAACTTGGGCCCTGATTGTTTGGCTGAACTATGCGGCTTGGCTGCACATGCGCCTGATGAAGGGCTTGCGCGGCACCGTGGCGGCTTGGTGGGCCCTGATGGGTCTTGCCGTCACCACCTTCGCCTTTTTGGGTGTGAACATGTTCCTGAGCGGTTTGCACAGTTACGGCACACTTTGACCCACTAACCCCGGCCGACACAAGGAACCGCCATGATCATTCACACCCAAGACACCGGGTTTCAACATGGGATTCCCAGTGAGATTACGCCCGAAGCGGTTTACCAATCTCGGCGCGAGTTGATTCGCCACTTGGCCGCAGGCTCTGCCGGGCTGGCGCTGGCGGCTTGGGGCGTTCGTGAGGCCCATGCGCAAACCCCGCGCGCAGGCGTGTTGACGGCATTGCCTTCGGTGCCGTCCTCCGTGCCCGGCGCCATGACGATGGACAAACTCACGGCCTACAAAGACGCCACCACCTACAACAACTTTTACGAGTTTGGGACCGACAAGTCCGATCCTGCCAAACGCGCCCACACGCTGGTCACTCAGCCGTGGTCGGTGGAGATCGAGGGGCTGGTCAAAAAACCTGGCCGGGTGAATTTGGAAGACCTCATGAAGTGGGGCGCGATGGAAGAGCGCATCTACCGCTTGCGCTGTGTCGAAGGCTGGTCGATGGTGATTCCGTGGATCGGTTATTCGCTGGCCAACTTGATCAACCGCGTGGAGCCTCAGCCCGGCGCCAAGTTTGTCGAGTTCATCACCCAAGCCGATCCCAAAACCATGCCCGGCGTGCGGGGCGGCGCTTTGGATTGGCCCTATGTGGAGGCCTTGCGCTTGGACGAAGCGATGCACCCCCTGACCCTGTTGGCGTTTGGCATGTATGGCGAAGTGATGCCCAAGCAAAACGGCGCGCCGTTGCGGCTCGTCGTGCCATGGAAATATGGCTTTAAAAGTGGCAAAAGCTTGGTCAAGATCCGTTTCACCGACAAACAACCCGTGTCGTCGTGGGAGAAGGCGGCACCCCAAGAGTACGGCTTTTACTCAAATGTGAACCCGTTGGTCGACCATCCCCGCTGGAGCCAAGCCACTGAGCGACGCATTGGTGAAGACGGCTTGTTGGCCAAAAAGCGCAAGACCTTGATGTTCAATGGTTACGAGGCGCAAGTCGGCCAGTTGTACGCGGGCATGGATTTGAAAAAGTTTTTCTGATGCGCCAAGCCCTCAGGCATCCCGCAACTTGGTGGATGCTGTTGCTCGTCGGGCTGCTGCCATTTTTCGGGTTGGTGCTGATGACGCTGCAGGACCAATTGGGGCCCAACCCCACTGAATACTTGACGCGCGCCACCGGTAACTGGGCTTTGCGCGGGGTTTGCGTAGTGTTGGCGGTGAGCCCTTTGCGGGTCTGGTCGGGCTGGCCAGAGTGGCTGCGCTTTCGCCGCATGCTGGGGTTGTTGGTGTACTTCTATGCGTTGTTGCACTTGGCCTGTTATGCCTGGTTTGACATGGGGCTGGAGTGGGCCGATATCGTGGCTGACATTCCCAAGCGCACGTTCATTTTGGTGGGTTTTGCCGCTGCGCTGTTGTTAACCGCCATGGCGCTGACCTCATTCAATCGCGCGATTCGCTGGATGGGCGCGGCGCGTTGGCAACAGCTGCACCG
>JBEGTA010000197.1:0-6014 GCA_041179665.1 Pseudomonadota bacterium | reverse complement strand
AGGCGCTCTCGCTCGGCGGCCAAGCGCAGCATGGTCTTGGCAAAGTTGCCACCGCGGGCGGCATAGACCCAACTGGTGCGCAAGATCAGATGCCGGCACCCACTGGCCAGAATGGCTTGTTCACCTTCCAGCTTGGTGTGCCCGTAAACGCTGAGCGGACCGGTGGCATCGCCTTCTTGCCATGGCCGATCTCCCGCGCCATTGAACACATAGTCACTCGAGTAATGCACCAGCCAAGCGCCCACGTCAGCAGCGGCTTGGGCCAAAGCCGCAGGAGCCAGCGCGTTCAACGTGCGGGCCAGTTCGGGCTCGCTCTCGGCCTTGTCCACCGCTGTGTGGGCGGCGGCATTGACAATCACGTCGGGCTGGAAGGTGCGCACCGTTTGCGCCAAGCGCTCGGGCTGGCTCAGGTCGCCACAAAAGTCGGCAGTGTCTTCGGTGCGGCTGTGGCTGTGACTGTGGCGGTCCAGTGCCAGCACCGTGCCCAAGGGGGCCAAGCTGCGCTGCAACTCCCAGCCCACTTGTCCGTTTTTACCGAGCAAGAGAATTTTCATGCGGCGCTGTATTGTTTTTGCACCCACTCTCGGTAGGCGCCACTTTGCACATGCTGCACCCACTCGGGGTTGGCCAAGTACCACTCGACGGTTTTACGAATGCCAGTCTCAAATGTCTCAGCCGGTTTCCAGCCCAACTCGGCTTCGAGTTTGCGGGCATCGATGGCATAGCGTCGGTCATGCCCCGGGCGATCGGTGACATAAGTGATCTGGCTGGAATAACTGCCCCCATCGGCTTTGGGGCGCATTTCATCCAACAGTCGGCAGATGGTTTGCACGATCTCAATGTTGGGCTTTTCATTCCAGCCGCCCACGTTGTAGGTCTCGCCCAAACGACCTGCCTCCAGCACCCGGCGAATAGCGCTGCAATGGTCTTTCACATAGAGCCAGTCACGGATTTGCATGCCATCTCCGTACACCGGCAGCGGCTTGCCCGCCAGGGCATTGACAATCATCAGTGGAATGAGTTTTTCTGGAAAGTGGTACGGCCCGTAGTTGTTGCTGCAGTTGGTGGTGAGCACGGGCAGGCCATAGGTGTGGTGCCAAGCGCGGACCAAATGGTCTGACGCCGCCTTGCTTGCGCTGTAGGGGCTGTTGGGTTCATACCGGTGGGTCTCCGCAAAGGCCGGGTCGCCTTTGGCCAATGAGCCGTACACCTCGTCGGTCGAGACATGCAAAAAACGAAACGCCGCTTGGCTTGCCGCGGGTAAATCAGCCCAATAGCCGCGCACCGACTCGAGCAGCCGGAAGGTGCCCACGATGTTGGTTTCTATGAACTCTCCCGGGCCATGAATGGAGCGGTCGACATGGCTTTCGGCTGCAAAATTGACCACTGCGCGGGGCTGGTGTTCGGCCAGCAAGCGGCTCACCAAAGCGCTGTCGCCAATGTCACCCTGCACCAACTGATGCCGCGCATCGCCATGCAGGCTGGCCAAGGTTTCTGGGTTGCCGGCGTAAGTGAGCTTGTCCAAGTTGATGACCGGCTCATGGCCAGAGGCCAGCCAATCGAGCACAAAGTTGGCGCCAATGAACCCGGCACCGCCGGTAACAAGAAGGGTCATGAAGAGAGAGATCAGGCGGGCACTACGGGACGTTGCGCCACATGTCAGCGATTTTAGAAGCATTGCGGCCAATCACGGGTAAAGTGCGCAGGTAAAGTGACCACTTGAACAGGAAGATCAGCATGGCCAAATCAACCGACACACCCCGCAGCAAAACTGCCGCATCGCCCCCAACAGACAAGCCGACGCCCGCGGTGCAACACGTTTGGCTGGCCGGTTTGGGCGCCATGGCCAAAGCCCAAGAGCAAGGCAGCAAGGCCATTGAAGCTTTGGTCAATGATGGGCTGGCCTTCCAAAGAAAAAGCCAAGCCGAAGCACAGCAACGCCTGCACGAAGCGACCGAGCGGCTGTCCCACATGGCCAGCGATTTTGGTCAGCAAACCTCGGTGCGGGTGGACAAACTGGAACACCTGTTTGAAGACCGTGTGGCCAAAGCGCTTCACCGCTTGGGCATGCCCACATTGCTCGACATTCAGGTGCTGAACGACCGCGTGGCGCAACTTGAGGCTCAGTTGGCGGCGTTGTCGGGCTTGGGCAAGCCCCAAGCTGCAGCCGCCCCCACCAAGACGAGCCGCAAACCTGCGGCCAAAGCCACGCGCCCAGCCAAGACCACGCGTCCAGCCAAGACGGTCACCAAAAGCAAGGCCGCGAAATAAACGCGCGAGTTCTGCGCAACAACGATATCCGACATCCGCTATCCGTTATGGCCAAAAAAGCCCCACGCCGCACCGCCGAACGCATTGCCGAGGTGACGCTGCAACTGTTCAACCGGTTTGGCGAACCCAACGTGTCGACCACGTTGATTTCGTCTGAGCTCAACATCAGCCCGGGCAATCTGTACTACCACTTCCCGTCCAAAGACGCACTGGTCAACCAACTCTTTGACCAGTACGAGAGCGCCATCTTGGACTTGCTGGATGCGGCCGGCGATGTGAAAGACATCGAAGACGCTTGGTTTTTCCTGCACTCGTTATTCGAACAGATTTGGAACCACCGGTTTTTGTACCGCGACCTGAACAACCTGTTGTCCGGCAACCGGCACCTAGAGACGCATTTTCATGCGGTGCTGGAACGCAAAACCCATGCCTTCCGCTTGATGCTGGAGTCTTTGGCTGGCGCGGGCTTGATGCGCATCGACCCGGACAGCATCGAAACCCTTTCGGCCAGCATGTCGGTGATGGTGACCTATTGGTTGAGCTATGAATATGTGCGTAACCCTCGCCAAGCCATGGAGCCCGCCAGTGCCAGCTTGGCCTTGACCCGTGGCGCACAACACGTGTTGGCCCTGCTCACACCCTACATGGCCAGCCCCGATTTGCAAACGCATTTGCAAAGTTTGACCGCCGCTTACGGCTCAGCCGAGCGCTGAGCCCAGCCAGCCCGACAATTTTTTTAAGCGTGGCGTTGGGCCGCCAAAGCCAACAAGCCATCAAAAATCAGGTTGTCGACCAACTCAAATTGCACCGACATGCTGGGGGCCATTTTCCAGCCCGCACCGCCCGTCATCACACACATCGGCTCTTGCCCGGTGTGTTCACGCAGATGCTGCACCATGCGCTCGCAGGCGCCGGCAATGGCAAAGGTGCCACCACTGGTCAGCGCATCGCTGGTGTTGGTGGGGAATGCGGTGACCTCGCCCGTTGGCACATGCAAACCTGCCGTGCCCGACTCGAGGGCGCGCAGCATGATGCCGTGTCCGGGAAGAATCAAGCCGCCCAAAAATCGGCCCTCGGCGTCGATCGCCTCCACCGTCACTGCGGTGCCCACCATGACCACCACCAAGGGTCGCGGCGCACCGCCACGCGACAGCATGCGGCGGTGGGCTCCAATCATGGCCACCCAACGGTCCGCGCCCAGTCGACTGGGGTGGTCGTAGCCATTGGTCAATCCGGCTTCAGCGGCACTGGGAACCACCCACTGCGGGTGAATGTCCCAAATTTCCATTTGCTCTTGCACACGGCGTTTGATGGCATCTCCCGCCACCACGCAGCCCAACATGAAGGCCGGCTCAGACAAACTGGCCCAAGGTCCTTCTGCAAGGCGGTCGATGTTTTCCAAGAACTCCGCGCCATGGGCCAACAGCGCAGCGTCCGGATGTGGACGCTCGTAAAGCGCCCACTTGAGTCGGGTGTTGCCGACGTCAAGAGCTAAAAAAGTCATGCCCGGATGATAATGACTTTCAAGGCCTGAAGCGGCATGACCTTGGGCCAAAGGCCAAGGAAAACCCGCAGTCGATCAGGCCTGCGCCCGCGTCCAACCCGTCAGGTCGAGCGAGGCCAAGGCCATGATCTTGGCTGAATCCACCAACTCTTGAATGCCCACATATTCGTCGGGTTGGTGCGCCAAATCCAAGATGCCTGGCCCATAGGCAATGCAGTCTTGCAACTTGCCCGTGCGCACGATGTGCTTTTGGTCATAAGTGCCGGGGCTGGCAATGTAGCTGGGCTCACGGCCCAAAACCCGCGCAATGGCTCTGGCCGTGGCGTCCACCACCGGGGCATCTTGGGGTGTGGCGGTGGGCACAAAACTCATGATGTCGCGCACCGCATAGTCAAAGCCGGGGCGCGTGCGTTTGAGCTCGTCCAACATGTCGACAATTTCTTGCTTCACGGCTTCGAGGTTTTCTTCGGCGATGAAGCGCCGATCGAGCACCGTACGGCAGCTGTGCGCCACCACAGGCGCCGGCGTTTGAGCCGTGGGCCAACCACGCGCATCGGTGGCATAGGTTTGCTCCACCTGGCCGCCATGAATGCTGTTGATGTTGAGTGTGCTGACCCGTGCGCCCAGGGGTTCTACAGGCTCGGCGGTTTGACGCCTTTGCAGTTGGGGTTGCAATTGCGTCTCCAGCAGATGGATGAACGCACTCATGTGATTGATCGCGCTGTCGCCCAAAAAAGGCATCGAGCCATGCGCAATGCGCCCGCGCGTCTCCACCTCGCCCCACCACACGCCCCGGTGCCCCAGACAAATGCGGTCCACCCCCAAAGGTTCTGGAATGATCACATGGTGCACGCGCGGTTTGCTGAAATACCCACGCTCAGCCAAATAGCCGACACCGGCAAAGCCACCCGACTCTTCGTCTACCGTGCCGCTGATTTCCAAGGCGCCGGGAATCGACATGCCCGACTCGATCAAGGATTCGCAAGCGATGATGCTGGCGGCCAAGCCGCCCTTCATGTCGCAAGTGCCGCGCCCATAGACCCGTCCTTGCGCCACATGACCGGCAAAGGGATCGACCGTCCAACCCGGACCGGCTTCGACCACATCGATGTGGCTGTTGAAATGCACGCACTCACCTGAGCCTGCGCCTTGCCAGCGAGCCACCACATTGGTGCGGGGATGGCTGTTGCTGTCGCCGGGCGCGCCATGGGCCCGGACATACTCGACGGCAAAACCTTTTTTGGCCAACCGCTCGCCGATGAAGTGCGCACAGGCTTCATAGGCATCGCCCGGCGGGTTCACCGTGGGAATGCGCACCAAGTCTTGCGTCAGGGCCGTGACCTCTTCTCGCTTGGCCTCGATGCGGCTGAGCAATTGTTGAACTGGTGAATTCATGGCCTCAGTCTATCGCTCGCCCACGAACGCCTGCGTCACGCAAGGCTCAGACCCCAGACTTGCCGCTCAGTTTTGCTGCCAAGGCAAGCCGCGAAAGCGCCAACCCCCGGTCAAACCGCGGTGCGCGTCGGCATTGGGGTCGCCCTCAAAGCCTTCCAAGATGTTGTAGGCCTGCAAGCCGAGCTCGGTGGCGCGCTGGGCGGCGGCAATAGAGCGCACACCGCTTCGGCACAACAACACCAGCTTTTTGCCGCTCGCGCCCAAGGCTTGCACCCCGGCATCAAAAGCCGGATTCAACGCCATGCCGGGCCATTGCTTCCAAGCCAGTGCATGGGCGCCCGGCACAAAACCCACCCAAGCGCGCTCGGCATCGCTGCGCACGTCCACCAACTCCGCCTCGCCAGCCTGCACCCATGCCCAGGCCGTGGCCGGGCTGATGTCACCGGCATAACCAACAGCGGCATGCACGCCGGTTGGCAAAGAACTGGGAGAGGTCGTCATGAAGGGTTCCTTTAAGTTGGGGCTGAATGATAACTTTTGGGTCGCATTTTGCCTCAGCAAAAGCGTCAGTGACAGGAAAGCCGGTAGCGATTAAGATGCGTCTCTTGATTGACGTTTACGTCAACGTCAAACACACGCACCAAGAGACAACCATGACCGATCTGTCCGCTGAATTCAAAGCTTTGGCCGAGTACCGCCCGACCAACAAAGTCCGTTTTGTCACCGCCGCCAGTTTGTTTGATGGGCACGATGCCGCCATCAACATCATGCGCCGCATCTTGCAAAGCATGGGCGCCGAAGTCATCCATTTGGGCCACAACCGGTCGGTCGATGAGGTGGTGAC
>JBEGTA010000196.1:0-7000 GCA_041179665.1 Pseudomonadota bacterium | reverse complement strand
TGGGCAAACAAGTTCGCCAGCACCTCGACAGCGCTGCCGTGGCGCACTTCAAGGCGGCCGCCCAATGCTTGAAGCTCGAGGTGCAATTCGGTGAGCGATTCGCGCACAAATTCAAAGTGTTGCCGAGCGGCATCGGGCAAGGCCCACAAGCCCGGCTCCACGATGTACAGGCACAGCACAGGGCCTTGCCTGGCCGCATGGCTCAAGGCCGCATGGTCTTGCAGCCGCAAATCGCGTTTGAACCACACCACGCGGTAACTCATGCTGCGCTCACTGTCGTCAGGGCCGCGTAGCGTGCTGGGTCGATGGGCACGCATTGGAGCAGTGCCAAGGGTAAATCAGGGGATTGCTGTTGCAAATATTGGCGCACGAAGTGGGCGGCGTTCCAGGGCGCCGTCGACCCGCTCCAGACGGCCGTGTCTTGAATTTGCCACTCACCATGGCGCTGCCGCAACACCACGAGGCTGGGGTTCAGCGAGGTAAAGGAGGCTTCAGCAATGGACCATTCGCCCAATTGGTGCAACTGCAAAAGCTGTGCTTCGCGCGAATCGGGCAGGCTGTGCTGTTGAATGGTGCGCAGCACGGCTTGGGCTGTGGACGATTGCAAGTCGGGCGCGATGACAGGGCGACAGTCTTGCCGCCAGGCACGCCAGTGTTCGCTGAGCCATCCCTTGGGGTCGTACTGTTTGCCATTGATGCCCAGCACGATGCCGTTGTCTTGCTGCAGCCAATCGATGTGGTTGTCCAGAGTGAACAAACCGACCACCCCCAACAAGGTGGCCGCGACATGGCGTTTCATGCTTTTATTCCAACGGCACGCAGGTCAGGGTGCGTCTTGCAAAGAGATGCCTTCATGCTCAGCGACCATCTGCAAGGCTTGTTCTAGCAAGGCGCGAGCCGTGGCCGCCATGGTGTTCAGACGCAGGTGCAGTTCGCCGTCTTTGGGGCTTTGCTGCAGGCAGTCTTGGCTGTAGTCTTCGAAACGCCCCAATTGGCCAATCAACTCGGCGACATGGCGTGGGCACTCGCACAGCACTTGGCTTGGAATGTTGGCCACTCGTTGCAGCACCGCATCTGAAAATTGACGGCGTGGAATAGACCCGAGGGCCGTTTGAATTTCCGTAGCGATGTCGGGCAGAGGGGGCCGTGCGCTGCGCAAGATATCGGCCAAAGCTTCGTCGTTCAAGGTTTCGCGGTGAACCTTGCAGCCCGCACGGCTCAAGCTGGCGATGGCTTCCTTTTGCCCAAATCCATACAACACCACCGTTTGTCGGGCCATGCGCTGCAAGGCCATGATCTGCGCTGCTGTGGCGCTGTTCAGCGTGTTCACCGACACCATCAGCACATCGAAGCTTTGCGGGTTGGCTTGGCTCAGGGCTGTTTCCAGATCGGCCCACACCTGTTGCAGGCCAAGCAACGGGCCTGTCGGGGTTGTTTGAAAGAAAGCCGATTGCAAGCGTTTGGCCAATGCGTTGCCAATCACGGCCCATTGGGTGGGGCGCTTGTCTGCGGGTTGGGTCAGCGCACGGCCACGCGTCAATTGGTCGCCTGTTTGCAGCAACTCTTGCAGTTGTGGCGGGGTCAAGCCGGCGATCAGGCTGATGCCGTGACCTTGCCCGGTCAAGGCTTTCAGCAAGACGGCTTTGTGCAGATCCTGTTCGTCATAAAGCCTGTGCAGACCGGTGGAGGTGGCCGGTGAAAAAGCGTTGTACCGCGTTTGCCACACCCGCAAGGTGGGAACCGGCACGCCACTGAGCTTGGAGACCGCACCGATGCGGTAGAGGTTGGTGCGAGTGGCCATGGGTGTCGTCATAATTTGAAGATGATTTGAAGAGGTATTATCTAGCAACTTTAGAAAAAATGCCAATTTAATTAGATTATGAGTGGATTTATTGAATTTAAACCCTACAATAACTATCCAACCAAGGAGCGAACCCATGATCCTGAAGAAAACAGCCAAAGCCGTAGACATTGCTGTCTTTATTACTTCGCGCTCAGCCGTCGACCCGGTCACCACCCAAGAAATTGCATCGGGTTTGGGTTTGTCAGCGTCTTACACAGAGTCCATCTTGAAAGACTTGCGCGAAGCGGGTCTGATCCGCGCGCACCGTGGGCCGGGTGGTGGCTATCAAATTTGCGGCAACCCCGCCGACATCAGTTTGTGGGATGTGGTGAAGCACTTTGAAGAGGTGCACCAATTCGACGAGGTTTACCCCGACGACTCGCACCCCATGAAGGCCTTGGAGTTGAACATTCAACGGCACTTGCAAGAGACATTGGCCTCCCAAACACTGGAAGATGTGGCGGTGCCTTTCATGCCGCGCGACACGCGTGTGACCTCGATGTTGGGTCAGTTCCGCTTGAAACCATTGCCGCCACCGGTGATGCCCAGAGCGCCCAACTCGGTGTTTCAGTTGAGCATGATGCTCTGAAGACGCCAACCGGCCTGCACGCACCCCTCAGGCGAACAAGGGGTGTCACACAACATTAACGCGACTGACTTTTTCGTGTCATTGCACATTTGGATCATGCAGGCATTGATTCAAAGGAGTGCCGGTCATGAAAGAATTGCCAAGCCCAACATTCGCGTTGTCCCCGGTGAGTTTACCCAGGGGGTTACTTCATCCACCGCAGTCCAACTCCGCTGTGGATTTCTTGCCTCGCCGAGTCCAAGGTGCTGTTCAAGTCACTTGGGCACAGCATCAAGACGAAGTTCGTGAAGCACAAAAACTGAGATTCGATGTGTTCGGCACCGAGATGGGTGCGCGCTTGTCGGGCAAGGTGCCTGGCCACGACATGGATTTGTTTGACGACTATTGCGAGCACCTGTTGGTGCGTGACAGCGCATCTGGCTTGGTGATTGGTACTTACCGCGTGCTCACCCCAGCCCAAGCCAAACGCGCGGGCAGCACTTACAGCGACACCGAATTTGACTTGACCCGCCTGCGTGGCCTGCGCAACCGCATGGTCGAGTTGGGGCGCAGTTGTGTGCATGCAGATTACCGCCAAGGCGCGGTGATCATGGCCTTGTGGGGTGCGTTGTTCGAATTCATGGAGCGCAACAACCTGGACACCATGATTGGCTGTGCCAGCATTCCCATGCTGCACAACGGCGTGGTCAGTGGCGATGTGGCCGCCAGCATCTGGCACCAGTTGCGCCAAACGCATTTGGCCGAGATTCAGCACCATGTGCGGCCACGCTTGCCCTTGCCGGTTGAAGAGCTCGATCACAGCTTGGCAATTGAGCCGCCGGCACTCATCAAAGGCTATTTGCGCTTGGGCGCCAAGGTTTTGGGTGCACCCGCTTGGGATCCAGATTTCAACACCGCCGATTTGCCCATGATGATGCGCATCGCGGATTTGCCAGCCCGCTACCGCAAGCACTTCACGATGGGGGCCGCATGATGCCCAGCGCAGAGGCCGCCGGGCACGTGGCATTTTTTAAAGCGCCCCACACCCCTTTAGGCGAGATCTGGTTGGGCGACATGTCCGCCAGCCAGACGGCCCGGCAAGAGGCCTCAGCCGATGATGAAACGCCCGCAAATGCCCCCCGTTTGCGGGCAATTTTTATTTCAGACCTGCACATTGGCACGCCGGGTTTTCAAGCCGAGGCTCTGCTCGACTTTTTGAAGCACCACCCAAGTGACATGCTGTATTTGGTGGGTGACATCGTGGATGGCTGGCAATTGCGCCGTCGTTGGTTTTGGCCACAAAGCCACAACGACGTGGTGCAAAAACTCTTGCGCCGTGCACGCAAAGGTTGTCGGGTGATTTATGTGCCAGGCAACCACGATGAATTTGCGCGCCATTTTGTGGGCCATGCCTTTGGCGGTGTCGAGGTCGTGCACGACGCCACCCACACCACCGCCACTGGCCAAAAACTGTGGGTCGTGCATGGCGACTATTTTGATGGCGTGATTCAGTGCGCCAAATGGTTGGCCTATGTCGGCGATTGGTTGTATGAATTGACGCTGCGCATCAACCGGCACTTGAACAGTTGGCGAGCCCGCATGGGCATGGACTATTGGTCTTTGTCGGCTTACTTGAAACTCAAAGTCAAAAAAGCGGTGAACTTCATCAGCGACTTTGAAGTGGCGGTGGCCAACGAAGCACAACGACGCGGCTTTGATGGCGTGGTGTGTGGCCACATTCACCATGCCGAAATTCGCCAAGTCAATGGCGTGTTGTATTGCAACGATGGCGATTGGGTGGAAAGCCGAACCGCCTTGGTGGAGCACATGGACGGTCGCTTAGAAATCATTCACTGGGGCGCCCAAGCCATGGTGCTGAACGCGCTGCCAGCAAAAGAGGCGGTGGCAGTATGAAATTGGCACTCGTCACCGATGCTTGGCATCCGCAAGTCAATGGCGTGGTCACCACCTTGCACGAATTGGTGCAGGCCTTGGGGCCCTTGGGTGTTGAGGTCACGGTGATCCACCCAGGGTTGTTTAAAAACCGCCCGTGTCCGGGTTATGCCGGCATTGATTTGGCCGTACGCCCTTACAAGCCCTTGGCCGACCTGCTCAATGCCTTGCAACCCGATGCGGTGCACTTGGCTACTGAAGGGCCTTTGGGTTGGGCCGGCCGCAAGCATTGCCTCAAAAAAGGCTGGCAATTCACCACAGCATTCCACACCAAGTTTCCAGAAATTTTGCAGGCTGCGTTGCGTGTGCCCTTGTTCATGGGCTATGGCCTGTTCCGGCATTTTCACCGGCCCTCGTCGGGTGTGATGGTGCCCACCCAAGGGGTGTTGCACATGTTGCAGCAGCGGCGTTTCAAGTCCCTCAAACCCTGGACACATGGTGTGGATTTGTCGCTCTTCAACCACCACGAAGTCCCGCTGGATCTTCCCGAGTTGAAAGACTTGCCCCGCCCCTTCACGCTGTTTGTGGGGCGAGTTTCTTATGAAAAAAACATCGACGCTTTTTTAAACCTGAAGCTGCCGGGCACCCGCATCGTGTGTGGCGTGGGCCCACTTGAGGCCCAACTCAAGTCACGTTTTCCCGATGTCTTGTGGATGGGGGTGCTGCCGCGCGAGCGTTTGGCCAAGGTCTACGCCGCAGCCGATGTGTTTGTTTTCCCCTCGCGCAACGAAACCTTTGGCTTGGTCATGCTCGAGGCCATGGCTTGCGGCACGCCGGTGGCGGCATACCCGGTTGATGGCCCCCTGCAAGTGCTGGGCGATGGCGATGGCCAGGCTACGGGGGGGGTGTTGTCTGAGGATTTGCAGGCCGCCGTGCACCAATGTTTGCAGCTGCCGCGGGTACAGGCGCGGCAACGTGCCGAGACTTTTGGTTGGCCCAAAACAGTCGAAGTGTTCATGTCGAACTTGGTGCCTGCACAGCCCAGAGGCTTGCCTGAAAGGGGTTTAACACAGTTGTCATCAAACTGACATGATGAATTTTTAGAATTTATTGTCAAAATCCATCACACTGCCCCATGGTCCACCCCACAGCCGAGACATCTGAAGCCGAACAGCGCCACGCCTTGCTGGACAGAGACCTGAGCATCCTGTCGTTCAACGAGCGGGTGCTGGACTGGGCCTGCCGACCCGATGTGCCGGTGTTGGAGCGCTTACGTTACCTGTGCATCGTCTCGTCTAATTTGGATGAGTTTTTTGAAGTGCGCGCAGAGCCCCATGTGATGGCCACCTTGCATGGCTTGAAATCGGGCCAATACACCGAAGCCAGTCTATCGGCCATTGCAGAAAAAACCCAGGCCATGATTGCGCGCCAATACGCGCTGTACAACGACGAACTGCTGCCCACATTGCAGCGCAAGGGCTACCGCATCTTGTCGCATGGCGAGCGCAACAGCGCACAGCGCCAGTGGGTGCGCAGTTACTTTCAGCGCGAGGTCCAGCCCTTGCTGGTGCCCGTGGGGCTAGATCCCGCACACCCCTTTCCTCAGGTCGCCAACAAATCGCTGAATTTCATTGTGCAGTTGTCTGGCAAAGATGCCTTTGGACGGTCCAATGAGATCGCGATTGTCAAAGTCCCTCGCGTGTTGCCAAGGTTGATTCCACTGCCCGACCGTGTGTGTGATGGCAGCACTGCCTTTGTTTTGTTGTCCAGCGTCATCCGTGCGCACCTGAGCGAGTTGTTTCCGGGGCGCGAGGTGGGGCAGTTTTCTCAGTTCCGAGTCACGCGCCATTCCGATTTGGCGGTGGACGAAGACGAAATCGCCAATTTGCGCATGGCCTTGCGGCAAGGTCTGCAGCACCGCAACTACGGTCAAGCCATTCGACTCGAGGTATCGGCCACTTGCGCCCCCCGATTGGCCGAGTTTTTGCGCAAAGAGTTTCAGCTGCCCGAGGCCTCGGTGTTCAAAGCCAACGGCCCGGTGAACTTGGTGCGCCTGATGCAGTTGATCGATTTGATCAACGACCCCGAGTTGCTGTTTCCGCCTTACAAAGCCAGCTTCCCGGCGCAGGTGCCACAACACGGCTCCATCTTCACGCGGCTCAAAGAAGGCGATGCGGTGATACACCAGCCCTTCGAGAGTTTTGATGGCGTGTTGGCGTTTTTGCGTGAGGCCGTGATGGACCCCAATGTGCTGGCCATCAAGCAAACCATCTACCGTGCGGGCAGCGATCCCACGATGATGAATTTGTTGCGCGAAGCCGTTCGGCGGGGCAAAGAAGTGACGGCCGTGGTCGAGCTGAAAGCCCGCTTTGACGAAGAAGCCAACATCAACTGGGCCGAGCAACTCGAGTCCATTGGTGTGCAAGTGGTGTACGGCATTGTGGGTCTGAAAACCCATGCCAAGATGTTGTTGGTCACACGCCGTGAGGGCCGTACCCTGAAGCGGTATGGCCATTTGTCCACAGGCAATTACAACTGCCGAACCGCCGCGTTGTACACCGACATCAGTTACCTTACGGCCGATGCCGACATCACGATGGACATGGACCATTTGTTTGGCCATCTGGCCAGCCAAAGCCGCTTGCCCAAAATGAAACGCTTGCTGGTGGCGCCGTTTCAATTGCACGCCGACTTGC
>JBEGTA010000195.1:0-9058 GCA_041179665.1 Pseudomonadota bacterium | reverse complement strand
GGCGAGTTGATGTACAAAGAAATGTCTTTTTCTGGGTTTTCGCTTTCCAGAAACAACATCTGGGCCACGATCAAATTGGCCATGTGGTCGTTCACTTCGCCCACCAAAAAGATCACGCGCTCTTTGAGCAAACGCGAATAAATGTCATAGGCGCGTTCACCGCGGCCCGACTGCTCGATGACCATGGGAACCATGCCCAAGTTCGTGATGTCCAGTGCGCTCATCTTTTCTCCAGAAGTTTCGTGGATGACTTTAACCGGGTTTTCAAGCCCACCAAAGAGATGGGGCTTGTTAGCCAGACTGCAAGCCTGGCTCAAGCCCCATTCACAGAGTTTTCAAGACGCTTAGGCCTGCTGACCCATCAGCTCTTCGAAAGTAATGGCTTTTTCGACCACTTTGGCTTGGGCCAAAACGAATTCAGACACATTGCTTTCAATCACCACCGCTTCGACTTCGGCCAAACGCTGGTTGTCGCTGTTGTACCAACGCACCACGTCATCTGGACGCTCATAGCTGGAGGCCAACTCTTCGATGTGCGCCTTGATTTGTTCAGGCTTGGCGTGCAAGGTGTTGCCACGCACGACTTCAGCCACAACCAAGCCCAAGCGAACGCGTTGCTCGGCTTGAGGGCGGAAGATGTCATCAGGAATCGGCGCTTTGTCAGCATCTTTGATGCCGCGCTGCTTCAAGTCGGCACGGGCGCCCTCTTTCAGACGCTCGATTTCGGATTGCACGATCGACTGGGGCAGGTCCAACTCGGCCTTGGCCACCAAAGCGTCCATGGCGGCCTGCTTGTTGCGAGCCAGCAAGCGGAACTTCACTTCACGCTCGAGGTTTTTGCGGATATCGGCACGCAAACCTTCAACCGTGGCGTCGGCAATGCCCAAGGACTTGGCCAGCGCTTCGTTGACTTCGGGCAAGTTGGCGGCTTCGATCTTCTTGACCGTGACCATGAAGTCGGCAGTTTTGCCGGCAACATCTTGGCCGTGGTAGTCAGCAGGGAATGCCAAGGGGAAAGTTTTGCTTTCACCGGACTTCATGCCGCGCACAGCGTCTTCAAATTCTTTCAGCATCTGGCCGTCACCCAAGATGAATTGGAAGTCTTCGGCTTTGCCGCCGGAGAAAACTTCACCGTCAATCTTGCCTTCGAAGTCGATGGTGGCGCGGTCGCCGTCTTGCGCAGCAGCGTCTTGCGCGCGCTGGGCAAAGGTGCGGCGCTGTTTGCGCAAAATGTCCACGGTCTTGTCGATCGCAGCATCCGACACTTCAGCGGTCAATTTTTCGACCTGCGTGTCAGCCAAGTTGCCCAACTTCACTTCGGGGTAAACCTCAAAGATGGCGTCAAAGTTCAATTGACCTTCTGGCGCGCCTTCTTTTTCAGAAATGCGGGGCTGTCCGGCGACACGAACTTTGGCTTCATTGGCAGCCAAAGAAAAAGCTTCGCCCACTTTGTCGTTCAACACTTCGTATTGCACCGAGTAGCCGTAGCGCTGGGCCACGACGTTCATAGGCACTTTGCCGGGACGGAAACCGTCCATCTTGACCGTGCGAGCCATTTTTTTCAGGCGTGCATCCACTTCAGATTGAATGGCCGTCACAGGCACAGTCAGGGTGATCTTGCGTTCCAGCTTTTCAAGGGTTTCAACAGTCACAGTCATCTTCGTTCTCGGTTAATTGAATGTTTCTCAGGCCAACCAGTTGCCCAGTTGGTCAAAAGTCAGTGGTGCGCGGGGCGGGACTCGAACCCGCACAGTGTTGCCACCGTCAGGACCTAAACCTGGTGCGTCTACCAATTTCGCCACCCGCGCAGTTCCAAACAAAACGGGCGTCAGGTGCATCGGACAGCGCAAAAGCGGCCTGATTGACCTGACCGCCCGGTTGAAATCGGTCAATTTTCTATTTTAGCCGCTTCAATTAGCCAAATTTAGCGACGGGCTTCATTTGGACGCGGAATCCTGAACCAAGCGGCATACATCGCAGGCAGCGCCAGCAGTGTCAAGGCGGTTGCCACTATCAGGCCGCCCATGATGGCGACCGCCATGGGCCCCCAAAAGACACTGCGCGACAAGGGAATCATGGCCAACACCGCTGCCGCGGCCGTCAGGACAATGGGCCGCAAACGCCGCACAGCCGACTCGACAATGGCTTGCCAAGCGGGCATTCCGGCGGCTCTGTCTTGCTCAATTTGGTCAATCAAGATGACCGAATTGCGCTGGATCATGCCCATCAGGGCGATCACCCCGAGCAAAGCCACAAAGCCAAAAGGTCGGTTCAGCACCAGCAAAGCACCGGCCACGCCCGCCATGCCCAAGGGGCCGGTCAAAAAGACCAACATGGCGCGGCTGAAACTTTGCAGCTGCAGCATGAGCAAAGTGAAGGTGATGAACAACATGACGGGCAAACCGGCCGCAATCGAGGCCGAGCCCTTGGAGCTTTCTTCCACAGCGCCAGCCACTTCAATGCGATAACCCTGCAGTCCTTGACCTTGCCAAGTCGCTTCGATTTTCTTCAAAGCCGGCAGCAACTGGGCAGTGACGGTCGCTCCTTGCAACCCTTCAGCAATGTCAGACTGAACCGTGATGGCGTATTGGCGGCCTTCACGCCACATCACACCAGGCTCCCACGTGTAGACCGGCGTGGCAATTTGCAGCAACGGAATGACGCGGCCCGAAGCGGTGGGCACATAGGCTTGTGCCAAGTCGGACATCGCATCGCGTTCAGACAGGGGTTGTCGCAGCACAATATCGATCAACTTGTCGCCTTCGCGGAATTGACCCACGGTGGAGCCCGACAACAAGGTCCGTGAAGACTGCGCGATGGACTGGCTGGTCACGCCCAATGCACGGGCCTTGGCCTGGTCAACTTCCAATCGCAGTGCCTTGACCGACTCGTTCCAGTTGTCATTGACGCCCCGTGTGTGCGGGTTTTGCCGCATTTCGACCTTGATCTCATCGGCCTTCAGCCGCAACACTTTGGGGTCTGGGCCCACCACCCGAAACTGCACCGGGTAAGGCACGGGCGGGCCATTGGGCAGCAACTTCACACGGCCACGCACCTCTGGAAATTCTTGGGCCAACAAGGTGGGGAGCTTGTTGCGCAACACTTCTCGGGTTTTGAGGTCGTGTGGCAGGACGATCAATTGCGACACGTTGGACTGAGGAAAGACTTGGTCCAAAGGCAAATAAAAGCGCGGCACCCCGGAGCCCACCCAAGCCGTGACCGACTTGACGCCCTCCTCTTGCGCCAAGCGCTGCTCCACCCGCTTCGCAATGTCGTCACTGGCGCCAATCGGGGTGCCCTCAGGCATCCACAAGTCAACCAAAATTTCGGGGCGGCTGGAATCCGGGAAAAACTGCTGCTGCACCTTGCCCATGCCAACAATACCCATGGCAAACAAGAACACCGTGATGCCAATCGTCTTCCAGCGGTGCGTGACGCACCAAGTCACCCAAACGCGAAAGCGTCGGTAAAACGGCGAGTCAAACATGTCGGCCGAATCGAGTTGCTCGCTGGACATGGCGTGTGCTGGCGGCTTGAGCAACCAAGCGCCCAAATACGGCACAAAGTAAACCGAGGCCACCCAACTGACCAACAAAGCCACCACCGTGACCGCAAAAATGGCAAAGGTGTATTCGCCCGTCATGGACTTGGCCATGCCGATCGGCAAAAAGCCCGCCGCTGTGATCAGCGTGCCCGTCAACATGGGCATGGCGGTGAGTTCGTAGGCAAACGTGGCGGCGCGCACCTTGTCGTAGCCCTCTTCCATTTTGCGCACCATCATTTCAACCGCGATGATGGCATCGTCCACCAACAAGCCCAGCGCAATGATGAGCGAGCCCAACGAGATTTTGTGCAAGCCAATGCCAAAGTAATGCATGGCCAAAAAAGTCACGGCCAAGACCAGCGGGATAGTGATGCCCACCACCAAGCCCGGACGAATGTCCAAGGTCCAACGCTTCCACAGCGGATGAACGCCGGGGCGCTTGTGCAACCCCAGCGCCAGAAAACTGACCGCCAACACAATCACCACCGCTTCAATCAGCACCTTGATGAACTCATTGACCGAGGAGGACACCGCGCTCGGCTGGTCTTGCACCTGCTCGAGCTTCATGCCCACGGGCAAACTGGCCTCCATGCTCGACACAGCTTGGCGCAAGGCTTGGCCCAGCGAAATGATGTCACCGCCTTTGGCCATCGAGACCCCCAAGGCAATGACTTCTTGCCCTTGGTGGCGTACTTTGACAAAGGCTGGATCGACGTAACCGCGGGTCACTGTGGCGATATCCGACAACCTGATTTGCGCCCCTGAGGCCCCGCGAATCGGCATGGCCCTCAGGTCATCCAAACTTTGGAACTGTCCGCCCACCCGCACCTGCACCACATCCAGCGGAGACTGCACGCTGCCGGCAGACTCCACCGCGTTTTGTTGCCCCAACTGGCCCAAAACAGCCCCCATGTCGAGGCCCATTTGCGCCAATTTCTTTTGTGAAATTTCGATGTAGACCTTTTCGTCTTGCGCGCCAAACAACTCGACCTTGGCCACATCGGGCACCCGAAGCAGCTCTTGCCGCAGGGCGTCTGCTTGGGTTTTGAGTTCAGCCGGACTGAAGCCCTGGCCGCTCAAGGCGTAAATCACACCAAAAACGTCGCCAAATTCATCGTTGAAAAAGGGCCCCACCACGCCGGGTGGCAAGCTGCCCCGCATGTCGCCAATTTTTTTGCGAACCGAATACCAGATTTGAGGCACATCGCCCGGCTTGGAGTTGTCTTTGATCTGGAAAATGATCTGGGCTTCGCCAGGCTTGGAATAGCTGCGAATCTTGTCGGCATAAGGCACTTCTTGCAGCGTGCGCTCGATTTTGTCGGTCACTTGCTCTGCCACTTGCTCGGCAGTGGCACCAGGCCAATAGGCCCGCACCACCATGGCCCGAAAAGTAAACGGCGGGTCTTCGTCTTGGCCCAACTGAAAATACGAAGCCATGCCCAGCACCATCAGCACCACCATCAGGTAGCGGGTGAGTGCCGGATGCTCCAGCGCCCAACGCGAGAGGTTAAAGCGGGTGTTGTCGTCGCGGTTCATGCGTTCACCGTTGCGCTGGGGTTGATGCCGTTGTTGCCGCTGGGGCAAGCGTTGCAGCGCTGGCTGCGGCGCCATAGAGGGTCACTTTTTGGCCCGGAGCCAACACATGCACGCCCGCAGACACCACCTTTTGACCGGGCTTCAAACCAGACTGGATGACCACCTCATTGCCATCGACCATGCCCAACTGAACGGCTTGCGTGTTCACCGTCATGGTGGCATCGTCGAGCACCCACACCACGGTCGACTGACCTTCTTGCCGCAGCGCACTGGTCGGCAGTTTGATCACAAGGGGGGCGTTGCCCACCGTTGGGCCCGCATGCACATTCACCGTAACGCCCAAAGGCAAATTAGTCGAATCGGCGAGTGAAAGTTTCACCGCAAAAGTGCGGGTCACGGGGTCGGCGCTGGCCGCCAACTCGCGCACCTTGCCGTTCAAAATTTGACCGGTGCTGAGCAAAGTGGCCTGCATGGCTTGCCCCAACTTCAGACCCATCACCATTTGTTCAGACACGGCAAAAACCGCGTCTCTCGGGCCATCGTGGGCCAAGCGCACGATGGGCTGACCGGCCGATACCACTTGTCCCACCTCGCCATCGACCGCGGTGACCACACCGGCATGGCTGGCAGACAAACTGGCGTAACTGGCTTGGTTACTTTGGGCTTGGGCCTGTGCTTTTGCTTGGTTCAAGCTGGCGTCCGCTGCTTTGAGGGCGGTTTCGCGGCGCTCTAACTCAGCACCACTGATGAAGTTTTGGGCTTTCAAGGCCTCAAAGCGTTTGTATTCAGCGGCGGCCAAGTCGCGTTGGCTTTGTGCGGCACTGAGCTGGGCCTGTGCCGACTGCGCGGCCAATTGGTAATCACGTGCATCGATCTGCGCCAGCAGCTGACCGGCAGCGACACGCTGTCCTGGCTCAACAGAGCGTTGCAGTAACTTGCCCCCCACCTGAAAGCCCAGCCGTGATTCCACTCGCGCTCTGATTTCGGCCGAATACACACCTTCCACATTCAAGTTGCTGCCCGCGACGGTGATGACTTTGACAGCGCGCAAGGGCTCTTTGGGCGCTTCGGTTTTTGAACAAGCGATCAGGGCACTGACACCCAAAGCAAGCGTGCAATAACGAAAAACTCGCCCTGTGGCGAGTGACAGATGAAAAGACATGGCAGACCCAATGAGCAATAAATAATGACTGACTGGTTAGTAATCTATTCAAAGTCACGCTGGCTGTCAAGCGACAATAGTCATTGACCATGCACGAAAGTCCTCAATTCCAGCGCCCGCAGCCCCTTGGCCTGAGCCCTCCACAGAGGCAACTCTTGAGCCGTGTGTCGCGCTCGTTTGATTTGTCCATTCGATTGCTGCCAAGGGCGCTTCAGAGCCCTGTTTCCATCGGCTACCTGCTGGCCCGAGCCACCGACACTGTGGCCGACACCCACACCCTGCCCTTGGCAGAACGGCAGCACTTGTTGGATTTGCTCAGCCAAACCCTGAACCAAGACCCGCCAAATGTCGAAACGACCCGCGAATGTGCTCGCTTAACCTACCACTTTGCACAGCAACAAACCCATCCGCATGAACGGGCCTTGATGCTTGCCCTGCCCGAATGTTGGCCACTGTTGCAAGCCTTATCTCAAGACGACCGCGCCAGTGTGCGTGTGGTGCTGGGGCACATCACGCAAGGCCAAGCCTTGGACATGAGCCGCTTTGGTGTGGGCTTGCAGGCCATCGAGACTGAACGGGCTTTAGACGACTACACCTGGCTGGTGGCCGGCTGCGTGGGCGAGTTCTGGACTGACCTTTGTATTCGGCATGTGCCCGATTTTTCGAGCTTGCCCAACGAAGAGATGATGGATTTAGGTCGTCAATACGGCATGGGCTTGCAGCGCCTGAACATCTTGCGTGACAGCAAAGAAGATTTGGCGGGTGGCCGCTGTTATTGGCCACGCGAAACCTTGAACGCTGCAGGGCTAACACCTGAAATGTTGGCGCAAGCGGCACAGACTGGCAACGAAGACAGCTTGCACCAACTGGCCCCGCTGTACACCACTTGGCTGGACCAAACCCACACGCAACTGGCCGCGGGCATGCGCTATGCCATGGCCCTGAAACCCCTGCGGCTGCGCTTGGCCAGCGCTTTGCCCGCGCTCATTGGGGCCCAAACGTTGGCCCTACTCAGGCAAAAAGGGCCTGGGGCTCTGACCGAACACATCAAGATCTCGCGCCGAGACTTGCGAGGGCTGTTTTGGCAACTGGCCGTGGGCTGGGGTTCGCCAGCCACGCTAGGCCAATTGTTTGTGAAATTGTCTGGGCGCGCGGTGGCTTGATGCGCTGTTTTGGGTGCGAAAATCCCACCCCATGACTCCGCAAGACTATGTCCAGCAAAAGGCCGCCGCCTCCGGCAGCAGCTTTTATTACGCCTTCCTTTTTCTGCCGCCAGATCGGCGGGCCGCCATCACGGCTTTTTATGCTTTTTGCCGTGAAGTCGACGATGTGGTCGATGAAATCAGCGACTCCAGTGTCGCCGCCACCAAATTGGCTTGGTGGCAAAAAGAAGTGCAGCAGGCCTATGCAGGTCAGCCCTCTCACCCTGTGATGCACGCGCTGATGCCGCACACACAAGCTTTTGGCATCGAAAGCCGGCATCTGTTGGCGGTCATTGAAGGCTGCCAAATGGACCTGAACCAAACCCGCTACCTGGACTTTGCGGGCTTGTCCAAGTATTGCCATCTTGTGGCTGGCATTGTGGGTGAAGTGGCGGCGCGCATTTTTGGCCAAACCGACGACGCAACCACGGTTTACGCGCACAAATTGGGCTTGGCGTTTCAGTTGACCAACATCATCCGAGATGTGGGCGAAGACGCCATGCGCGGCCGAATTTATTTGCCGCTCGATGAACAACAACGCTTTGGTGTGAAAGCCCAAGACTTGCTGCAACGCACTTATTCAGAGGGCTTCACGGCCTTGATGAAGTTTCAGACCGAACGCGCCCAGGCCCTCTACGACGAAGCCTTGGCTTTGTTGCCAGCGGCCGACCGCCGCGCCCAAAAGCCCGGCCTGATGATGGCCAGCATTTACCGCACCTTGCTCTGCGAAATTGAGGCCTCTGGATTTCAGGTGCTGCACCAGCGCATCGCCCTCACCCCGCTGCGCAAACTGTGGCTGGCGTGGAAGATGCAGGCGCTGGGGCGGTTTTAAGTCGCCCAGCACCACACCACAGCTTCATATCAGCCTCACCTCGGCCACACCTCAGCCTTACTTCATGGCGCGCGCCTGTTTGTGGCCTGCACTGTCAGCACACCCGTGTAGCCACTTCGACAGCGTGGGGTATTGCGCCAACAAGGCCTCAGCCGGACGCAGCCAACTGCCCACACTGGCGACACACACATCGGCCACCGTCATGCGGTTGGCGGCCAGGAAGTGTTCGCCACGGGCCTGCTGGGATTGCAGGTGATTTTCTAATACAGCCAACGGCACTTTCAGGCGGCTTTCGGCTTGGTCGACCAATTCAGGCTTGCGTTGCTCCACGGGCATGACCATGCGGTGCATGAGTACCGTGAGCGCGTCTTTTTCAAGCTCAGACACCGTCCAAAAGCTCCAACGCAAAGCTTCTGCTTCTTCGCGCGCCGTGGCGGGGGCAATCGACTGACCATCGGCCTTGCCATGCACACGGGCGATGTACAGGGCGCAGGCCATGCTTTCCCAAACCGTCACGGCCCCTTCGGGGCGCTCATCGACCAACACCGGAATATGACCGTTGGGGTTGATCGCCAAAAATTCTGGGGTGCGCGTGGCTCCGCCCTGAAAAGGGGTGGGAATGTGCTCAAAAGGCACACCCAACTCGATCGCGGTCCAAATGGGGCGCACAGCGCGAGAAGCACCAATGCCATAAATCTTCAAAGTCATTTATCTTCCTTCGGTGTTGTATTCGGGCCAACAGCCACACAGAGCGTGCAAGTCTTGCACCTCCAGGTGGGGAC
>JBEGTA010000194.1:0-8638 GCA_041179665.1 Pseudomonadota bacterium | reverse complement strand
ACAACGTCTACAACTTGAAGTGGACCGACACCATGAGCTATGGCGATGTCTATTTGCAAAACGAGCAAGAGCAATCGGCCTACAACTTCGAGCATTCAGATGTGGACTTTTTGTTCACCGCATTCAGTGCGCACGAAAAGCAGGCCCAAAATTTGATCGTGCAACAACTCGCATTGCCCGCTTACGAACAAGTGTTGAAAGCTGCGCACACCTTCAACCTGCTGGACGCGCGAGGTGCGATCAGTGTGACCGAACGCGCCGCTTACATCGGGCGCATCCGCAACTTGGCCCGCAGTGTGGCGCAGAGTTATTACGAAAGCCGCGAACGTCTGGACTTCCCGATGGCCCCGCGTGAATGGGTTGCTCAAATGCCCAAGAAAGCCGCGTGAGGAAGAACGACATGACGACACAAAATTTGTTGGTAGAACTGTTTGTTGAAGAGTTGCCGCCCAAAGCGTTGAACAAACTCGGTGCTGCTTTCTCGGGCGTGTTGGCCGAACAACTGGTGGCCCAAGGTTTGGCCGCTGCCGATGCGGTGGTGACGGCTTTTGCCTCGCCTCGCCGTTTGGCCGCCCACGTGACGGGCGTGTTGGCACAAGCCGCTGACAAAGCGGTGCAGCAAAAGCTCATGCCTGTGGCGGTGGGTCTGGATGCTGCGGGCCATGCCACACCCGCCTTGCTGAAAAAATTGCAAGCCTTGGGTGCTGATGTGAGTGACCCCGCTGCCGCCGTGGCTGCCCTGAAACGGGCACCCGATGGCAAAGCCGATGCTTTGTTTTACGACAGCGTGGTGAAAGGGGCCTCCTTACAAGCGGGCTTGCAAAAAGCCCTGGAAGAAGCGCTCGCAAAGTTGCCAATTCCCAAAGTCATGCAATACCAGTTGGAGAAAAACTGCGAACTGCCTGGCTGGACCAGTGTTAATTTTGTGCGCCCAGCACACAGCCTTGTCGCCTTGCACGGCTCGCAAGTGGTGCCAGTCACCGCGTTGGGGTTGACTGCAGGCAACAGCACACAAGGCCACCGGTTTGAAGCCAAAGTTTCACCCGTAGTGGTGGCACATGCCGACCACTATGCACAAGTGCTTGAAAAAGACGGCTCGGTGATGGCCAGTTTTGCCGAGCGACGCGCTGAGATTTCGCGTCAACTGCAAGCCGCCGCATCCCAGGTGGGGGGCGGCTGCAAGCCTATTGAAGACGAGGCTTTGTTGGACGAAGTCACGGCCTTGGTCGAGCGTCCCAATGTGTTGATTTGTGCGTTCGAGTCGCAGTTCTTGGACGTGCCACAAGAGTGCCTGATTCTCACGATGAAGGCGAACCAAAAATACTTTCCGTTGCTGGATGCCGCGGGCAAATTGACAAACCAATTTTTGGTGGTCAGCAACATTCGCCCAGACGATGCCTCGGCAGTGATTGGTGGCAATGAGCGTGTGGTGCGTCCGCGCTTGGCCGATGCCAAATTCTTCTTCGACCAAGACCGCAAAAAGACCCTTGAGTCGCGCGTTGAGGGTTTGTCCAAAGTGGTTTATCACAACAAACTGGGCACACAAGGCGAGCGGATGGCGCGGGTCTGCAGTATTGCCAAGGCGATTGGCCAGTCTGTTGGTGGCGATCTGTTGGCGGCGAAGGCCGAACAGGCCGCCCGCTTGGCCAAGACCGATTTGCTCACCGACATGGTCGGTGAATTCCCCGAGTTGCAAGGCATCATGGGTGGCTATTACGCGCGCCATGATGGCTTGAGCACCGAGGTGGCAGACGCGATTGAAGACCACTACAAGCCCCGATTTGCCGGTGACGAGTTGCCCCGCAACCCCGTCGGCTTGGTGGTGGCATTGGCGGACAAACTCGAAACATTGGTCGGCATGTTCGGCATTGGCAATGTGCCCACGGGCGACAAAGACCCATTTGCTTTGCGTCGCCATGCTTTGGGCGTGATCCGCATGTTGATTGAAAAAGACCTCTCCTTGGGTTTGCCCGAATTGCTGGCGCTGGCCATGCCGGCCTTTGGCGACAAAATTGCAGGCGGCCCTGAGGCGCTGATCGACTTCATCTATGACCGTCTGGCCGGCAGCTTGCGCGAGCAGGGTTACAGCGCCCAAGAGGTCGATGCGGTGATGGCTTTGCGGCCTGCCCGCTTGGGCCAAGTCAACCAGTTCTTGTTGGCCGTGCGCGCCTTTGCTGCTTTGCCCGAAAGCCCTGCCTTGGCCGCTGCCAACAAGCGCATTGGCAATATCTTGAAAAAGGCCGGCGAGGTTGACGCGCATGTCAACACCCAACTGTTGAAAGAAGAAGCTGAGAAAAGCCTTTATGCCGTCATGCAAAAGTTGTTGCCAGCTTCTGAGGCGCAGTTCAAGGCGGGCGATTACACCGCCAGTTTGCAAACCTTGGCTGCTTTGCGCGCACCCGTCGATGCGTTCTTTGACGATGTGATGGTCAATGCAGAAGAAATGGATCTGCGGCTCAATCGCCAAGGTTTGCTCAAGTCGCTGCATGTGGCCATGAATCGCGTGGCCGATTTGTCCCGCTTGGCCGCCTGATTCGGACAACATCCATGCCCACCAAACTCGTCATTTTGGACCGCGATGGCACCATCAACCGGGCCAGTGATGAGTTCGTGAAATCGCCCGAAGAATGGCACCCTTTGCCGGGCGCATTGGAAGCCATTAGCCGCTTAAACCACGCTGGTTTTCATGTGGTCTTGGCCACCAACCAATCGGGCTTGGGCCGTGGCTTGTTTGACATGGCGGCCCTGAATGCGGTGCATGGGTTCATGCTGAAAAGTTTGGCCGCAGCCGGCGGGCGTATCGACGCCATTTTTTATTGCCCCCACGCCCCAGATGAGGGCTGCTCTTGTCGCAAACCCGCGCCGGGTTTGTTGCTGCAAATACAAGAGCGCTACGGCATGGATTTGGCGGGCGTGCCTTATGTCGGGGATAGTTTGCGCGACATGCAGGCCGCGCAGGCCGCGGGTTGTGCTCCCCACTTGGTGTTGACGGGCCGCCATGCCCACATGCAAAACCAAGCTCTGCCGCCCAGCTTTCCTGCCCAGACCCATGTGCATGCCGACTTGGCTGCTTTTGTCGATCACCTGTTGGGTGGCGATGCTGTGACGCCGTCAATCTCATCGGTTTCGCCATGAATTTTCTTCGCTCTTTCGCCCACATGCTGTGGATGGCCATCACCGTCATTCCGTGGGCGTTGTTTGTGGTGGCCATTTCTTATGGGGTCAGCAGCACCCGTTTGTATTGGGTGTGCGTCGGCTGGTTGCGTTTGGCGGTGAACAGCGGCACTTGGATTCTGGGCATTCAAAACCGCATTCAGGGCATGGAAAACCTGCCGCAGGGCAGCAAGGATCCGGCGGTCTTGTTGGTCAAGCACCAGTCCACATGGGAAACTTTTGTGATGCCCGTGATCATGCCGCACCCACTGGCGTATGTGTTCAAAAAAGAGTTGCTCAGTGTCCCGTTCTTCGGCTGGGCCATGGGGCGCTTGGACATGATTCACATTGACCGCAAGCAGCGTTCGCGCGCCTTCGCCAAAGTCGTTCAGCAAGGCCGCCGTTTGATGCAAGAGGGTGTCTGGGTCATCATGTTTCCTGAAGGCACCCGCATACCCCGGGGTCAAAAAGGCGAATACAAAACTGGCGGTGCGCGTTTGGCCATCGCGGCCGGAGTGCCCATCATTCCAATTGCCGTGACCTCGGCGCGTTGCTGGCCAACCCGTGCTTTCGTCAAAACCCCGGGTGTGGTGGACATCTCGATTGGCCAACCCATTGCCACCGAGAACCGCAGTGCCGAAGAATTGATGTTGGAGGTCGAAGCTTGGATCGAAGCCGAAATGCGCTGCCTCGATCCAGAGGCTTATGTGGCGTCAGGCACGCCCTGAAGCCAAACCGGGGCGAACCATGCGAGCGCCTTTGCAATTTGTGCTGGACTTTTTTACCGGGGGCGACCCGGTCCTTCCCACTCCGCGTGCGGCAGCGGGGCCCGCGTCACCAGCAGACAGCGCTGCGGCAAGTCCGTCACCGGGGTCTTTTGGCACCCCTGCCGATTCCTCTGTGGTGGGTGCACCGCCGGTGCCGCGTGACAGCCAGAACCCGGCCGAATGGGGATTCACCCACCCCACTGCCAACCGACATGCGCTGTTGCAAGGGGTGAAGGTCTCCTTTTTGTTTGAGCGCTCACGCCGCAAAAGCATTGGCTTTATGGTCGGGGCCGATGGCTTGGTGGTGCGGGCGCCCAACTGGGTGCCGATGCGAGAGGTCGATGCGGCCGTGCAAGAAAAAGGCACGTGGATTGTGGCCAAGTTGCAGCAATTCAAAGAGCGACAAACCGAACAATTTCAAAAAGCCATCGAGTGGCGCCATGGCGCCGATGTCCCTTTTCTGGGGCGCACGATTCAGCTGTGCGTGTTGGAGCGTGGCGAGAGCCGCGTGATGGGCCAAGACATGGCGCCAGACCAAGTCTTGCCTGTGACGGTGCCGCCCGGGGCCTCGGTGACGCAGGTGCGCGATGCGGCGCAGGTGTGGCTGAAAAAGCAAGCCAAACGGTTGTTTGAAGAGCGTCTTCACCACTTTTCACCGTTGCTGGGCGTGCAGTGGCACAAACTCAGTTTGTCCAGTGCCAGCACGCGTTGGGGCAGTGCGCGGCACGATGGCCACATACGCCTGAATTGGCGCCTGATCCATTTGCCCATCAGCCAAATCGACTATGTGGTGGTGCATGAACTTGCGCACCTGCGTGAGATGAACCACAGCCCACGCTTTTGGGAGACCGTGGGCGAGGTGATGCCCGACTATGCTCAGCGGCGCAAAGCATTGCGACAAACCGCCTTGGATTTGGCTCAGGATTGAGCCGCACGAAAGCGGTAGATCCCATCGTCCCCCATCAGGCGATGAACCCGGCCCGACAGCCACAACATGTGCAGGTGGGCAATGGCTTCGCCCATGGCAAAAGTGGTTTGGTGGACATCCAATGTGCGTTTGAAAATGGTCGGCAAGGCATCGTGCGCACTGATCGCTTGTTGCCGGCAGCAGACCAGCAACTCGTCCAGCCGGTCTTGGTGATGGTCGCGCAACTGCTGCAAGCGAGCAGGTGCGCCCTTGAACGGCCGCCCGTGCGAGGGCAAGACCAGTGTCTCTTCGGGCAGGTGCGACATGGCGTCGAGCGAGTCCAAGAACAGCTGCAGCGGGTTGCTTTCAGGCTCCATGGCGTAGACGCTGATGTTGGTCGAAATAGAGGGCAACAACATGTCACCACTGATTAGCACGCGCTCTTCTGGGCAATGCAAAGCGATGTGTTCGGGTGAATGGCCGTAGCCACTGATGCACTGCCAATGGCGCTCGCCAATCTTGACCGAAACACCCTCGAGCAAACGGACATAGGTGGTGGGCACGCTGGGCACCATGCTCTTGTAATAACCAACCCGCGATTGGACCACCGCCAACTCTTCTGCCTTGCGCCAGCCGTGTGCCGCAAAAAATGCCACCGTGGCTTCGCCGTCAAAATTGGACACACCGGTGCACGCCATCAAAGCCGATTGGTATTCGCTGGCGCTCATCCACAGTGGCGCTTGCCAGCGGTTACACAGCCAATGGGCCAGGCCCATGTGGTCCGGGTGCATGTGGGTCACCAACACGCGCAAGATGGGCAACCCTTGCAAGACCTCTTGTTCGATTTGCAGCCAAGCTTCGCGGGTGCCGGGGTTGTCGATGCCGCAGTCCACAGCGGTCCATCCTTCCTGCATCACGCCGGCTTGGGTGGGGTGCGGCATGCGGTCGCGCAGCAACCACAAATTGATGTGGTTCAAGGCAAACGGCAAGCCCATGCGCAACCAGAAAATGCCCGGTGCCACCTCCACGGCTGAGCCGGTGGCTGGCAATGCCTCACCCCAGGGGTATTGCAGCAAAGAAGGTGTCGGCAATGAAGGCATGCTTCTGTGGGATTGGGTTAGCATTCGGGGCATTGACGTTAACGTTAACGTCAAATATAAAAAGCATTCTAGGGGCCGGCCGATCCACCCGCTGTCTCCGTTGTGCACGCAATCGAAGGACCCCTCCCGCCATGGCGAACAACTACACGATCAGTGATTTGGCGCAAGAATTTGACCTGACCACCCGTGCCATTCGTTTTTACGAAGACATGGGCTTGTTGGAGCCTGAGCGTTCGGGGCCGGGCGGACGCAATCGGGTGTATTCAGCCCGCGATCGCACGCGACTCAAACTCACGCTGCGGGCCAAACGCTTGGGCTTGTCGCTGACCGAGGCCAAAGACTTGATTGACATGTACGACAGTCCTCGCGACACGGTGCCCCAGCTCAAAAAGTTTTTGGTGGTGCTGGCCGAGCACCGTCAACAACTGGAATCGCAATTGGCTGACCTTGAAGCCACACTGGACGAGGTCAAGACCCATGAAAAAGAAACCCGCAGTCTGCTGACCAAGGCCTCCAAGGTCGCCAGTCAGGGCTGAAAGGGCGCTTGCATGAAGCACCTCAAAGGCCAAATTTGTAATTGACGTTTACGTAAACGTCAATTACAGTTCAAGTTTCAACCTAACGCAAACTAACCCTACACAGGATGTGATGTGACCACCCCTTCATCAGCGCACGAGCGAGTCGCCCAGAGTCTGGCCCGGCAGGGCATGATGACCCAGCTGGGGGTGCGCCTTTTGGCTGTGTCGCAGGGGCAAGTTGAGTTGGCCTTGACCTACAGCGACAAGCTCACCCAGCAGCAAGGCGGCTTTCATGGGGGTGCTATTGGTGCGCTGGCGGATATCGCCGGGGGCTACGCCGCTTTGACGGTCGCGCCCGAGGGGATGGAAGTGGTCACGATCGAATACAAGATCAATTTTTTGAACAGCTTGCAAGGTGGCGAAATCAGGGCCATTGGCAAAGTGATCAAAGCCGGTCGGCGCGTCATTGTGACCAGCGCCGAAGTGGTTCACCTCGATGCCGATGGCAAAAGTACGCCCTGCGCGGTCATGCAACAGACCATTGCACCCGTGCCACAAACCTATTGATCTGCCTATTAATTTGCCATGGTTGTTGCCCTGTCTTCAAACGCCACGCAATCCCGCACAAGCCCATTCAAAACCTGATAACCCTTCAGCCTCAACAGCACAAGAAGCCACATCCGCAAAAAAGCCTGAAAAGCATTTCTAGGAGATCACATGAACAACCTGCCCGGCCTCAACTTTCAACTTGGTGAAGACATCGATGCCCTGCGCGATGCGGTGCGTGACTTTGCCCAAGCAGAAATTGCGCCTCGTGCGGCCGAGATCGACCGCAACGACCAATTCCCCATGGATCTGTGGCGCAAGATGGGCGACTTGGGCGTGCTCGGCATCACCGTCGGCGAAGAGTACGGCGGCGCTAATATGGGCTATTTGGCGCACATGATCGCGATGGAAGAGATTTCTCGCGCCAGTGCCTCGGTGGGCCTGAGCTATGGCGCCCACTCCAACTTGTGTGTCAACCAAATCAAGCGCAACGGCACGCCTGAGCAGCGCGCCAAATACCTGCCCAAACTGATCACCGGCGAGCATGTGGGCGCACTGGCCATGTCTGAGCCCGGTGCTGGCTCAGATGTATTGAGCATGAAGCTCAAAGCCGAAGACAAGGGCGGTTACTTCCTGCTGAATGGATCGAAGATGTGGATCACCAACGGACCCGACGCCGACACCTTGGTGGTGTATGCGAAAAGTGAGCCCGAGTTGGGTGCCCGCGGTGTGACGGCCTTTTTGATCGAAAAGGGCATGAAGGGCTTTTCGATTGCACAAAAGCTCGACAAACTGGGCATGCGCGGCAGCCATACCGGCGAGCTGGTGTTTGACAACGTCGAAGTGCCCGAAGCCAATATTTTGGGCGGTTTGAACAACGGCGCCAAGGTGCTGATGAGCGGCCTCGACTACGAGCGTGCTGTGCTGACCGGCGGGCCGCTGGGCATCATGCAGGCGGTGATGGACAACGTGATTCCCTACATCCACGACCGCAAACAATTTGGTCAAAGTATTGGCGAGTTCCAATTGATTCAAGGCAAAGTGGCCGACATGTACACCGTGCTGCAAGCGGGGCGTTCGTTTGCCTATACCGTGGCCAAAAACTTGGATTTGTTGGGCTCCGAGCATGTGCGCCAAGTGCGCAAAGATTGCGCCAGCGTGATTTTGTGGACCGCCGAAAAAGCCACTTGGATGGCCGGTGAAGGGGTGCAGATTTTTGGTGGCAATGGCTACATCAACGAATACCCCTTGGGCCGCCTCTGGCGAGACGCCAAGCTGTATGAAATTGGTGCCGGCACCAGCGAAATCCGCCGCATGCTGATTGGCCGCGAGTTGTTTGCGGAAACTTGCTGAGCCATAGCGTCATTCCATTGCAAAGTAGGACTGCGACAATCGGGGCATGAGCACTTCACTACAGCACCTTTTTGACAACAACCGAGCGTGGGCTGACCGCATGGTCACCGAGAACCCAGCCTATTTCTCGCGTCTGGCCAGCCAACAAAATCCCAAGTATTTGTGGATTGGCTGCTCAGACAGCCGCGTGCCCGCCAACCAGATCACCGGCCTCGATCCGGGCGAAGTCTTTGTGCACCGCAATGTGGCCAATGTGGTCGTGCACTCTGACCTCAATGCCCTGTCGGTCATTCA
>JBEGTA010000193.1:0-3028 GCA_041179665.1 Pseudomonadota bacterium | reverse complement strand
AGCAACAAACTGAGGGGGTCCAGATTGGATGAGCCCACAGTGGCCCATGGCCGCTCATGGTGCGGGTCGATGACTGCGACTTTGGCGTGTAAAAAGCTGGCGTTGTATTCGTAAATTTCGATCCCAGCAGCCAACAAAACCCCATAAACGGGCCGCACCGCATGAAACTGCATGAAATATTCGTACCGGCCTTGCAACAACAAGCGCACACGCACGCCGCGCTGAGCCGCATGAATCAACGCTTTGCGCAGACGTCGGCCGGGTAAAAAATAGGCGTTGGCAATGACAATTTCATGCCGGGCAGCGCCAATCGCTTTCAAATATGCGCGCTCAATCTGACTGCGGTTGCGCACATTGTCACGCAACAGCAGACCGGCTTTGGCCACCAGATGGCTATCCTGGGCCCGTTCGTCTTCGTGTAGCCATGGCAAATGAAGACCCGCAGCTCGAAATGAACTGAACGCCTCGGGAAACTTTTTCTGTCGCACATGGCGAACGGTCAAAATGCGCCACCAGAGTTGCGCCATGGTTTCTTGCATTTGCTGAACCAACGCGCCTTTGGCGCAGACCGCAAAGTCAAGACGTGGCTGCAACAATGCCCCATGATGGGGGTCATACCAATCGTCCAAAATATTGATGCCACCGCAAAACGCGAGATGCCCGTCAATCACGCACAACTTTCGGTGCAGGCGACGCCAACGGCTTGGAATCATCAGGCCCAACGTGCCCAGCGGGGAATAGACGCGCCACTCCACACCCGCACGCTCAAACCGGTCGCGCCAGTGAGGCGGTAAGTCAGGGGTGCCCACCCCGTCCACCACCACCCACACCCTCAAACCCCGCAAAGCTGCCCGCTCAAGGGCTTCGGCCACCATGGCTGCAGCACCATGAAAATCAAAAATATAGGTTTCAAGATGCACCTGAGAACGCGACTGCTCCATGGCAGAAACCAGCGCTTCAAAATAGGCTTGTCCCCCTTCGATCAATCGGATCTGATGACCATCTCGCAAAATAGGACTGCGGCGCATGGCTCAGTCGCTCCAAGCGAACTCTGCCACCAAGGGCAAGTGGTCAGACATGCGGCGCCAGATGCGACCTGAAGGGGTCATGGCATGCACCGGCGTTAGCCCCCTTGCATAGACATGGTCCAACTGGTTCAAGGGCAAGCGCGATGGGAAGGTGGGCGTGGCTTGCTCACGCCATTCGCGAAACCCCGCTTGCGCCATGCGCCGACCCAGACCCGTTCCCCAATCGTTGAAATCACCGGCCACCAACACTGGCGCATGCGCAGGAATGGTCTGCTCAATGAAGCCCAACAATTGCGCCAACTGACGTACCCGACTGGCCGGAACCAACCCCAAGTGCACCACGATCACATGGACCACGCGATCGATGACTTGAATTTCAGAATGCAACAAACCACGTTGCTCAAAACGATGGTCTGAAAGATCCCGGTGCTGTTCAGACAACACCGGCCAGCGCGACAACAAGGCATTGCCATGCTCACCATGGCGAGTGACGGCGTTGGTACGGTACACCGAAACATAGCCTTCGGGTGCCAGAAAATCGGCTTGGGGCTGACTGGGCCAATGCGCAAAGTGGCGCTCTTCTAGCCGGTGCATCAGACGCACCTCTTGCAGACAAACGATGTCGGCATCGAGTTGCTCCACAGCGTGTCCCAAATTGTGGATTTCTAGCCGCCGTGCCGGCCCCAAGCCTTGCACCCCTTTGTGGATGTTGTAGGTGGCCACTCGCAACAAAGGATGCTCGTGTCTTTGTGGCATCAGCGTCCCACTTGCGGAGCAAAGCGCGGCAGCATCAAGATGGCTTCCGCGTTGGAGGGTGAAAAACAATGGTCTGCAGCGGCCTGCCAATGCAGCCATTGCCAATCGGTGTGCTCGGCAGGACTCAAGGTGATTGGCGTCATCTCTGGCACCCGAAGGCCAAACACGCGCTCTGTGTTGCGACTGATCTCGGGGGCATAGCGCCAGCGCCAAGCGGGGTAAATGTCGTAAATGTTTTCAAGTTGCCAATCTTGCAAATGGCATTCAGGGTGCAGCGCATCAATTCCTGTTTCTTCTTGCACTTCGCGAACGGCTGTTGCCGCCCAGCTTTCTTCAAGATGGTCTTTGCTGCCCGTGACCGACTGCCACGTGCCGGCGTCGGCTCTGCGAATCAACAGGACTTGGCCACTGGAGGTGTAAATCACCACCAGCACAGATTGAGGAATTTTGTAGATCGTCGTGGTCACAGCTTCATTCTAGGCAGCCCCGTCCTTGCTAGCATTGCGTCATGTCGTCTTTACCCCATTCAACTGTGCCTTTGTTGTTGCAAGTTCACCAATTGACCGGCGGGCCCAATGCGCAAGCGGTTATCCAAGATTTGAACTTTGCTTGGCCCGCTGGCTTGAGCTGGATTTGTGGTGACGAAGGCTCGGGCAAAACAACCTTGCTTCGTCTGTTGGCCGGCGACCTAGAGCCACTCAGCGGGCAAGTGATGCGCCCTGCAGGTGGGGTGTTTTGGACCGATCTGCAGGGAGCTAAGTACGACCCCATCTCGGTGCAGGACTGCTGGCAGCAATACCAAAGCCAGTACCCACATTGGGATGCGCCATTGCTGCAAGACTTGGCAGAAGAACTGGACATGGCCCAGCACCGCCACAAGCCGTTGTACATGCTGTCGACCGGCAGTCGCCGAAAAGTGGGGTTGATCGCCGCCCTTGCCTCAGGGGCCAGCGTGACCTTGCTTGACCAGCCGTTTTCGGCGCTGGACCAACGGTCAGTGTTAACAATCAAGGCATTTTTAAAAGAAGCGGCACATGCAGCCACGCGCGCTTGGATCGTGGCCGATTACGAAGCGCCCAACGATTTGCCTCCTGCCCGTGTCTTGCAATTGCCGTGAATTTCGTCTGCCGGCCCTGCCGGCAACCACCCCGGGAAACTCCTTAGCCCACTATGCCCCATAATGGGCCTTGTGCGCGTGCGTTTTGCATGTGCGCAATTCAGGTGATCGGTCAGTTTCGCGCTCT
>JBEGTA010000192.1:0-7418 GCA_041179665.1 Pseudomonadota bacterium | reverse complement strand
ACGTTGACTTTTTCCAGACTTTTCACATGACCGCCCCCACCAAAGATCTCACCGCAGAGCCCACTGTTGCGCCGCACGACCAAGCCCTGATCTTGGCGCAGGCCATGCCCTACATCCGCAAGTACCACGGCAAAACCCTGGTCATCAAGTACGGTGGCAACGCCATGACCGATCCGGCATTGCAGCAAGCCTTTGCCGAAGATGTGGTGCTGCTCAAGCTGGTGGGTATGAACCCCGTGGTGGTGCACGGCGGTGGTCCGCAAATTGAAACCGCCTTGAAGCGCTTGGGCAAAAAGGGCGAGTTCATTCAGGGCATGCGCGTGACCGATGCCGAGACCATGGAAGTGGTGGAGTGGGTGTTGGGCGGCGAAGTGCAGCAAGACATTGTGGGCATGATCAACCGCGCAGGCGGCAAGGCCGTTGGCCTGACCGGCCGCGATGGCGGCCTGATTCGCGCCAAAAAACTGCGCTTGGTGGACAGCCAAGACCCCAACAAAGAACACGATGTAGGCCAAGTTGGCGACATCGAAAGCATCGACCCGTCGATTCTGAAGTGCTTGCAAGAAGACGCATTCATCCCAGTCGTCAGCCCGATTGGTTTTGGCGTCAACAACGAGAGCTACAACATCAATGCCGATGTGGTGGCGGCCAAATTGGCGACCGTGTTGCAGGCAGAAAAACTATTGATGCTGACCAATATTCGCGGCGTTCTGGACAAAGAAGGCCAGTTGCTGACCGAGTTGACCCCCGGCCGTATCGACGAGTTGTGCGCTGATGGCACCATCAGCGGCGGCATGATTCCAAAAATTGCGGGCGCCCTCGATGCTGCGAAGAGTGGCGTGAATGCGGTGCACATCATCGATGGACGGGTGCCCCATGCCATGCTGCTCGAAGTGTTGTCCGAGCAGGCCTTCGGCACCATGATTCGCAGCCGTTGATGCGCTTAGCCGATCTGCCCCATCAGCCCCATCGATCAAACAGAGAAGACACCACCATGGCCGAGACAGAACCCGTATCGGAGCGGTTTTCAGACGACGATGCCACGCCGGCTCGCAAGCGCCCGCGTCCGGGTGAGCGCCGTTTGCAAATTTTGCAAACCTTGGCCGCCATGTTGGAGCAACCCGGCGCTGAGCGGGTGACCACCGCCAGTTTGGCCGCCAAGATTGGCGTGAGCGAAGCCGCTTTGTACCGGCACTTTGCCAGCAAGGCCCAGATGTTCGAGGGCCTCATTGATTTTGTCGACCAGTCGGTCATCGGCTTGATTCGGCAAGTCACCGACCGCGAGCCTGCGGGACCGATGCAAGCCAGCCGCATCGTGGCGTTGTTGCTGCAATTTGCCGAAAAAAATCCGGGCATGAGTCGCGTGATGATTGGCGATGCCCTGGTGCTGGAGCACGAGCGCTTGCAAGAGCGCATCAATTTGTTGTTCGACAAAATTGAAGCGCAGCTGCGCCAATCGCTGAAAGCCCAAGACTCGCCCACACCCAGCTCGGATGCCCAATTGGTGGCTTCTTTGTTGGTGGCCTTTATGCAAGGCCGCTTGCAGCGCTTTGCCCGCTCGGGGTTCAAGCGCTTGCCCTCAGAGCATTTGCAAGCCGCATTGGCGCGGATGTTGTAAGTCCTTCACCAGTTCCACAAAGTGCCGTCGTGCTGCAGTCGGTTGACCGGCAAGTAAGCCCTTTGGTAGGGGTATTTCGCCGCCAGCTTTTCATCGATGTCCACGCCGTGACCGGGTGATTCACCGCAGTACATCATGCCGCGCTCAAAGCGCCAGTCGTGTGGAAAAACGGACAGCATTTCTTCGCTGTGCGGCATGTACTCCTGCACCCCAAAGTTGGGCACCCAAGTGTCAAAGTGCAGCGCCGCGCCCATGCACACCGGCGACAAATCGGTGGCACCGTGGCAACCCGTGCGCACTTGGTAGAGGCTGGCCAGATCGGCGATGCGCCGCAGGTGTGTGATGCCGCCCGCGTGGACCACAGTGGTTCGGATGTAGTCGATGAGCTGATGCTCGATGAGTGACTTGCAGTCCCAGATGCTGTTGAAAACCTCGCCCACCGCAATGGGCGTGGTGGTGTGGTGGCGCAGCCACTGAAACGCTTCTTGGTTTTCGGCAGGGGTTGGGTCTTCCATCCAGAACATGCGCACCGGCTCGAGGGCCTTGCCCAGCTGAGCCGCTTCGATGGGCGTCAAGCGGTGGTGTACGTCGTGCAGCAAATGGATGTCGGGTCCCACGGCTTCACGCACGGCTTCAAACAGGCCCGGGGTGTGGCGCAAATACTTTTCGGTGCTCCAGTCGTGTTCGCTGGGCAAGTTGCCGTCGGCAGGCTCGTACAAACGACTCGCCCCACTCACGCCATACACTTTGTTCAGGCCAGGCACGCCGCTTTGGGCGCGGATGGCCAAGTAACCTGCTTCTTTGTGGCGCAAAACTTCGTCCACAGTTTCTGCGGTGTCGCGCCCATTGGCGTGGCCGTACACCATGACGCCGGTGCGGCTTCGCCCGCCCAGCAATTGGTACAGCGGCATGTTCGCCAGCTTGGCCTTGATGTCCCACAGTGCGGTGTCCACCGCCGCAATCGCGCTCATGGTCACTGGGCCGCGCCGCCAATAAGCGCCTTTGTAGAGGTACTGCCAGATGTCCTCGATTTGTTGCGGGTCTCGCCCGATCAGGCAGGGAATCAGGTGGTCTTCGAGGTAACTGACCACGGCCAATTCACGGCCATTGAGCGTCGCGTCACCAATCCCCGTCACGCCCTGATCGGTTTCGATTTTGAGGGTAACGAAATTGCGACCGGGGCTGCAAACGATGACGCGGGCGGCAGTGATCTTCATGGCTCAGGGTTCCTGTGCAAGCAGTTGTGCAATCGTGGCGTCCACACCGTGTTGCAAGATTTGCTGGTGCCAATGCGTCACACGTTTGACCCAAGCTGTGTGGCTGGGCAAGGCGCTGCCCCACAAGTCTTCGCGTGCCAACAGCGCGCGCACACAAGCGTCGGGCTCGGTGCGCTGTGCGGCGCCCAAGGCCATCAGGCTGTCGGCTTGCGGGTCGTTCAGGGTGTAGGCCTGGCCTTGCTCATCCACACCCAGGGTGTAACGCACGAACACGGCAGCGGCCAAGGCGTGGTGCTCAAACGAGGCGTTGCGCGCCATTTGCCCCAGCACCGAAGGCGGCCAGCGTTGTGGAATTTTTTGTGAGCTGTCGGTCGCGATCTGGTGCACGCTGTGCTTCAGATATGGGTTGCCAAAGCGGGCGATCAGCGCATCGCGGTAATCGGCCCAGTCACTGCGGCTCAGGTGCGGCGAAACCTCACGGCCCATGAGCCGATAGACGAAGCTGCGGATGTGGTCCTCGCCAATACAGCTGGCGATGTAAGGTCGGCCAGTGATCGCGCCCATGAGCGCCATGGCCGAGTGGCTGCCATTGAGCATGCGCAGCTTGGCTTCTTCGTAGCTGTGCACATCGCGCGTCACACGCACACCGGCGCTTTGCAGCAACGGGCCGTCGGTCGGGTCCGCAAAGTGGTCTTCGATCACCCACTCCCAAAAGCCTTCGGTGCTGAGGGCGCAGGCGTCTTGCACGCCCAAAGCCGCCTTCGCGGCGGCCATCACCTCTGGGGTGGCCGCGGGCACGATGCGGTCGACCATGCTGCAAGGAAAAGCGCATTGCGCGTCCAGCCAACGCAGCACAGCAGTGTCTTCGGCTGTCGCTGCGGCAGTCACCAAGGCTTTCAGTTTGTGCCCATTGCCTTGAAGGTTGTCACACGACGCCACCGTGATGCCGGGCAAGCCCTGTTGCTCACGCAGGCGCAAGCCGTCCAGCAGCAATTGGCCAAGCGCAGGGGTGTAGCCTTTTTCGGTGACGGTGAGGGTGACCCAGCGGGTGGCCGGATCAGCCAAGGCGTGCACCACCGCATCGCGTTCGGTGGTGGCCACGTGGGTGCGCCACAGCGCGCCGGGCACATGCCACCTCACGCCTTGCCCATCGGCCACGCGCACCGCATAGAGGCCGTCTTGTGCCCGCAGCTGGTTCACCAGATCGGGACGCGTCATGCCCACGCCATGAATGCCCCAGCGCGTGTCACCTGCCGCCAGCAATTGGTCAAACACCATGGCTTGGTGCGCGCGGTGGAAAGCGCCCAAGCCCAAGTGCACCACGCCAGGGGTGTGGCTCGTGCGGTCATAACTTGGGGTGTGCAGGCCAGCGGGCAGGGTGCGCAATGTCGAAGCAGACAGGTGCATGGTGGGGTTCGCTAAAAATGCGGTGAGCGCAGTGGCTCAACGCTGTTGAAGTTTTTTCTCTGAGGCTTCGATCTCGGCCCAAGTGGCGTCGTCGATCCAAATGCCTTGCTGCTCGCGTTCAGCGCGGGCGGCTCGTTCGGGCTCGCCTGCCAAGCGCACACCTTCGCTGCCCGGGGCCTGCGGGCTCTGGCGCAACCAGTCGGCAAAAGCCAGCGCTTCTTGCTCAAACTGCATTTGAGTGCCCAGCGCGACGGGGTCGATCAACATCGTCAACATGCCGTTGAGCACGGCGCGTTGTTGGTCGGCTTCGCGGTGCCAAGTGCCGCTGCCCGTGAGTGCGCCGCCCAACAACTCGCAGGCCATGGCCATGCCAAAGCCTTTGTGGTCACCAAAGGTCATGAGGGCACCAAACAAGCCGTTCGACTGTGGCACCACCACCACGCCAGGGTCGGTGGTGGGGTGGCCATGTTCGTCAATCAAGTAGCCCAAGGGCACGTGCTCGCCTTTGTTGTGGGCGACGCGCATCTTGCCTTGGGCGACACGGCTGGTGGCGAAGTCCAGCACAAAAGGAGCCCGCTGGCCCATGGGGACACCAATGCAGCAGGGGTTGGTGCCAAAGCGACCATCACCACCGCCAAAAGGCGCCACCACGGGACGCGACAACACATTCACAAAGTGCACCGACACCAGTCCTTGCGCGACCGCCATTTCGGCAAAGTGACCAATGCGGCCCAGATGGTGTGAGCGGCTCAGCGCGACGGTGCACACGCCGAATTGCTTGGCGCGCTCAATGCCCATCTCAATGGCCTGCACGCCGGTGATTTGTCCATAGCCGCGCTGGCCGTCCAAGTTCAACAGGGGGCCCGTGTCAAGCACCACCTTCACCCCGGTGTTGGGCGAGAGGCCCCCTTCAAGCACCGCGTCCACATAGCGCGGCACCATGCCCACACCGTGCGAGTCATGGCCGCTCAAGTTGGCCATGACCAAGTTGTCGGCCACTTGCGCGGCTTCGGCAGGCGCGCTGCCTGCTTGTTCAATGATGCGGGTGACTTTGACGCGCAGGTCGTGGGCAGAAACGGTGTGGCTCATGGTCTTGGTTTTTTGCTTATGTTCTTGCTTGTGGGGTTGAGGCCAGAGCCAATCATCTGTTCCGCTCAGTCGTTACATCACCGCACCAACTTGCCACGGCACAAACTCGTTTTGGCCGTAGCCGTGGCGTTCGCTCTTGGTGGGTTCGCCCGATGCGGCGGCCAAGATCATGTCGAAAATGCGTTGACCCATTTCAGCGATGCTCACACCGCCGTCCACGATCTCGCCGCAGTTCAGGTCCATGTCTTCTTCTTGTTTTTTCCACAGTGCAGTATTGGTCGAAAACTTGAGGCTCGGAGAAGGTGCGCAGCCATAGGCGCTGCCGCGCCCGGTGGTAAAGCAAATCAAATTGGCACCGCCCGCCACTTGGCCCGTGGCACTCACAGGGTCGTAGCCCGGCGTGTCCATGTAAACAAAGCCTTTCGCCGTCACGGGCTCGGCGTATTCGTAGACCGCTTGCAGGTTGCTGGTGCCGCCTTTGGCCACCGCGCCCAGCGATTTTTCGAGAATGGTGGTCAGCCCGCCGGCCTTGTTGCCGGGTGAGGGGTTGTTGTTCATCTCGCCACCGTTGATGGCGGTGTAGTTTTCCCACCAGCGGATGCGACCGATGAGTTTGTGCGCCACCTCAGGCTTGACAGCGCGTCGGGTCAGCAAGTGCTCAGCGCCATAAATTTCGGGTGTTTCGCTGAGGATGGCGGTGCCGCCATGTTGCACCAAGAGGTCAACCGCCGCCCCCAGCGCTGGGTTGGCGCTGATGCCCGAATAGCCGTCGGAGCCACCACACTGCAGGCCGACGGTGATGTGTTCGGCGCTGCAAGGTTCGCGGGAAATGGCGTTGGCTCGGGGCAGCATTTCTTCGATCAGCTGGATCCCTTTTTCGACGGTGAGGCGTGTGCCGCCAGTGTCTTGGATGTTGAAGACTTTCAGGGTGTCGCCCTCGCGCAGGCTGCTGTGCGCTAGCCAGGTGTTGAGTTGGTTCGCTTCGCAACCCAGGCCCACCACCACCACGCCCCAAAAGTTCGCGTGCGTGGCATAGCCGGCCAGCGTGCGCTCTAAGAGTTGAATGCCCAAACCTTCGGTGTCCATGCCGCAGCCGGTGCCATGCGTCAGCGCCACCACGCCATCGACATTGGGATACTTCGCCAAAGCTGAGGGGTTGTTGCGCTTAGAAAAATGGTCCGCAATGGCGCGTGCAGCGGTGGCCGAGCAGTTCACGCTCGACAGCACGCCGATGTAGTTGCGTGTGGCCACCCGGCCGTCAGTGCGCTTGTATCCCATGAAGGTGGCCTGCTTGCGCACGGGCTCGGGTTTGACGTCTTGTCCGATGGCGTAATCGCGCTCGAAGTTGCCTTTTTCGGCTCCCATGTTCAGGTTGTGGGTGTGCACATGTTCGCCGGGGGCAATGGTTTGTGAGGCAAAGCCAATGATCTGGTTGTAGCGGCGCACCGGTTCGCCCTGCGTGATGGTGCGTGTGGCTACTTTGTGACCCGGGGGCACCAGGCCCCGTACGGCCACGCCGTCGACGGTGGTGCCCGTCATGAGCTGGGCGCGGGCGATGACCACGTCATCGGCGGGATGGAGGCGAATGAAGGAAGGGTTCATGTTTTTGTTCGGTTGGGGACGGTGCACAAGCACCGCCCATCAAGTTCAATAAAACTGTTTAGGCAACCACAACACCAGGTTGGGGGCGTAGGTGATGACGGCCAGGCTGCCCAGCAAAGGGAAGAGCCAAGGCAAGATGGCAATGGTGGTTCTCTCGACACTCAGCTTGGCGACTCGGGCCAGCACAAACAGCACCATGCCCATGGGCGGGTGCAACAGGCCAATCATCAAATTGAGCACCATGACCAGGCCGAAGTGAACCAAATCAATGCCCAGTTGCTGGCAGATGGGCACCAAGATCGGTACCAAGATGGTGATGGCGGCCGTGGGCTCAAGGAAGCAACCCACAAACAGCATCAGCGCGTTGGCCAGCAACAAAAACACCCAAGGCTCTTTGGTGAAGCCCAAGACCCATGCGCTGATGGCCGAGGTGACGCCGGTGGCGGTCAACATCCAGCCAAAAATACTGGCGGCCGCCACGATGA
>JBEGTA010000191.1:0-6911 GCA_041179665.1 Pseudomonadota bacterium | reverse complement strand
CCCCGGAAGAAGTGCGCGCCAGTGCGGCGCGTCACCGAAGCCCCCTTGTTTTGCGCTGCATTGAGGACCACCTCAAAGGCCAGCGCTATCCGCTGGAAGTGATTTACACCGACCCCGCCGTGGCACAGCCTTTGGGCTGAGCCCTTGCACCCTGTTGGCGGCATCAGGCACTGGAACGCGCTCATGAGGGGTTGGAAGCAACTCGTGTTGGCGGTTATGTTGGTGGTCGCCCCCGTGCACGCGAGCCTTGCTCAGCCGAGCCCCTTGGGCAAGATCAACCGCGAGTTGGTCGAGGCAGTTTTCGTAGAAATTTGTAGGTTGGACATTCAACAACCCGAGACCGTGATGCGCCAAGCCATTTTGGAAACAGGCTGGATGCGCGCCCCTTTTCTGATGAAGCGGAACAACCTGTTTGGCTTTCGCAACACCACCTATCTGGTGTTTGACGAGTGGCAAGACAGCGTGGCCTATTACAAAGCTTGGCAAGACAAGCATTACCGGGCGAACGAACACCAAGATTACGGTGCGTTTTTAAAAAGCATCCGGTACGCCAGTGCCGGTTACACCGAGCATCTGCGCAAAATTCGGTGGGAACGCGTGTGTCCTGTTCAAGCCCCAGACAACAGCCTTCCCAGCCCAGGCCTTGAACCACCAGCGGCATCGGCTTCAGACCCCGCGCAATAGGCCGAGAATCACGGGCATTGCCCTGAGTCGGTCAAACTATTGCGGCTTTTTGGTGTTGTTGGGTTTGGACTTGGCGGCTGAAGTCGACCTGGCAGATTTGGATTGGGCGGACTTTGCCGACGCTTTGCTTTTCGCCTGCGTTGCTTTTTCCCCCTTGCGATTGGCCGATTTGGCAGCCACGGCTGCCCCTTTGCCCTTGCCGGGTGCACTCACCCGAATCAGATCGGGACGACTTTGAAAGGGCTTCAAGGCCTTGAGCCATGCCGAAACGGATCGTGGGACTTCAGCTTGCTGAGCGTCCGACCACAAACTGGATTTATCTGGGTTGTTTTTTTGCCAGTTCAGTGCATTGAGCATGGCTTGCGCCAACAAATCACCCTTGATGGCGTAACCGGTGGCACTCAAGTGAACATGGTCTGGCTGGGCCAAGCCATAGGCATACCAAGTGCGCATGGCATCTGCGCCACCCGCGACACGGTACCAGTCGTACAGCAAGCAATCGTTTTCTTTCGCCAAACGGCGAATCATCTGGGCAAATTCCCAAGTCGCGGTGATGGGCTGTTTGCGGAAATAGGTGTCCTGCACAGTGGTCAACACAATGAGAGCGTCTGGGTGCTCTGCCCGAACTTTGCGAATGGTCTCAACAATGGTGGCTTCCAGCTGATCGGGCACCGTGTTTTTGTAAATCAGATCGTTGGTGCCCCAATCCAAGATCACCAAATCGGGCGCCAGGACTTTGGACTGCGACTCAAAATAAGCCTGCGAGCGCAGGGCCGCATAAGCGGCGCCCCCCACGCCCAAGTTGTGATACACCACACCGGGGGTCTTGTTTTCAATGCTCACGCCATACAACTCGAATGTGTCTTCGGGTTTGACATCTGCGTTGGCGATCTCAAAACGGAGGGTGTCAAACAATTGCGGCACGGCGATCTCGACCATCTGTGTTCCACCCTGCGAACCTTCTTCGCCTGGCAACGCACTCTCCCACAACAAGTCGCCTGATTGCATGCGCAACCGATAAGCGGCCGAGGAAGCACGGTAGAAAAACTTCAGCACCTTGGCACCCGGCTCAAACTGTTGGTTGAATTGCAGGGTGAACGCGGCTTGAGGACTGCTGGTGCGCGCGACGAACCCCGACACCCCCAAAGGCATTTTGGGATACACCTGAATGCTGTTGGCGGTGACCCACTCTCCTTCAAAGCTGGATCGGTAATCATTTTGGGAATACGTTTTGGCAATGGCATAAGGAAACACCATGCCCCGACCAGCACTGCCCACCATCGACTGCCATTTGTGCCGCGCCATTTGCGCCGCATGGCCCCCTTGAACATGCGAATCGCCAAAATGCAGCACCGTCAACCGCCCTTGTGCCGCCGCATCCCATTTGCTTTTGAGGCGCTGCAACAACTGCACATTGCTGGCCTCAAAAGTGTTCACCTCCGGCGTGACAAAGGTGTTCATCAATTGCGCTTTTTCAGCGCCAATGAGATCGTTCAAGGTCTTCCAGGCAAAAGGCGGTTTGGCAGGCCCTTCTTGCACCAAAGGCTGGATGGGGTTGCGTTGTAACTGTGGTGCTGTTGGCGCCATCTTGGCACCCTGTGCGGGCTTGGCCGGCGCCGAATTCGCTGCTGCGGTCGAAGATGGCAAACCTGCTGGCGTGGCTGGCGTGGCTGGCGCACTGGCTCCCGGCAAGGCGACCTCTGATGGCGCACTTTTGACGGTGTCACCCGGCGGAGTGGCGCACGAGGCCAGCAAAACGCTCAAGACCAGACAAGCCAGCGCTCGGGTAGACACCCGCGGAGCATGGAAGGGCATAGGAAAACTCCTGTTCATTGCGCCGCCTCAGAGGCCGGCGACTTGCGAGCTGTTGGTGTTATGGGGGCCGTCAAAAACCCGCGTTCTCGCTGCACCGTATAGCCACTGAGAAACACATATGAATTGTGGGCAAACAACAATTCCTGAATGCCTTCTTGCTGAATCAAGGTCTTGATGTTGCCATTGAAATAGCGGTAGTCGAGCACATACACCTCTTCGTAATGCGAGGCCAAATAAGGCGCAAACGCATTGCCATAAGAGTCCTTGATCATGGCGATCTTGCGACCATTTTTTACATCGCTGGTGATTTTTATCATGGGGTAATCGCCCCCCAAAAAGACCCCGTAAGCGCTCGCCCCCCGGGCATATTCCGCATACAACTGGGTCGACTGTCCTTGGCGTGAGCCGGAAGAAAAGTATTTGACCGAGGTCTGTACTGGCACCTTGTAATATGCCACCGTATCCCCTTTGCTCTTGAGCGCGGGCGAGAGCGTGCGGTGGTAGAGGGTGCCCAAGAAGTTGGGGATTTCTTTTTTCGTGAGCGCACTCAAGGGCAAGGGGGCAAATTGCGCTGCCTCTGCAAAGGCCGTGTACGCGTAATAGGCACCCAAGCCAGTCCAATGGTGGTCTGTGTTGAAGTAAACATACTCGTTGCTGTGTTGCGCGAGTTTGGCATAAGCATTGACGGGGCGCACTTGCGGCGGCAACGCGTTCACGGCTTGGTCAATCACCATTTTTTCGCGCATGACCCCTTTGTTAACTTTGGCCGGCAAGTAATAGTCGGCGCCAATTGGGATCGGCATGAAATAAAGCGTCGTTTGAGGCAACTCTTGTTGGTAGCGCGCCATCAAAGCGGTGAAGGGTGCGGCCATTTGCGGCGTACCGCCAAACATTTGCACCGCCCGATTTTTGTAAATGATCACAGATTCAATGTTCTGATATGGCGCATCGTCGGCCATCGCGCTGACGGCCATCGGCACGACCGCTTCACCCTGGGCGGGTACTGTGCGTGCGTTTTGACCCTGCAAGTCGCCCGCTGATGGCTTCTCGTCGCCGGCATTGGAGCCGGCATTAAAGCCGGTGCCGTTATTTGAGGACTGGGCTGAAGACTCGGCCACGGCCGCGCGCGTGGGCGGCTTGGGAGCGCCAGCTCCCGCGGGGTGCGCGCTTTTGTCCGAGAACACTTGGATATCGTCTTGCGCCCATCCACGCCATTGTTTGATCTGCCCCGCAGCATCGGACAGGGTGTACCGGAAGACGAAGTTGTCAGCGACAAAATCATCTATTCGTTGCATGAAGGACCCTTGGCCAATGGCTGACCAAGAGAATTCTGGGAACTGTGCCAGTTTGCGTTTCTCGCCTTCAGAAACGCTCTCCTTGGGTGTCAAGACAAAGACAATGCCCAGGCCCACCAACACGCTTGAAAACAAGAGGGTTTGGAGCCAGTCCATGAACGGGGTGGAGTGGTTCTGCTGCATGGTCAGAATCGGAAATAAATGAAGGGGTTGTAGGTCTTGCCCACCAGCAGCACCACGCTAACCCCGAGAAACAGCAGGTTTTGAGCCACCACGGCCCATTGGTAAGTCACCGCAGTCAGGTGCTGCTTGAGGCTGCTGTGTGCACGCGCATACAGCGGGGCGCACATGACCAGCGCAAAAGCCAGCCAATAGGCATGGGCCCAAATGGCCACATCCAGCTCAAAGTCATACAGCGGCACCTCGGTCAAACCAAACAACACTTTGAGCGTGCTGCCCAGACGACTCAGGTCTGTGAAGTAGAAGATGGACCAACCCAGCACAATGAAAAACACGGCATATGCATGCTGAATGATTTTGGGCATGCGCTCCAACACCCGCAAGCCCAGAGATTTTTCAAACCAAAGAATCACCCCAAAATACAAGCCCCAAATGACAAAGTTCCAACTGGCGCCATGCCAAATGCCGGTCAGTCCCCAAACGATGAAGATGTTGCGAATCGGGTGATGGCGGTTGCCCCCGAGTGGGATATACACATAGTCTCTAAAAAATGTGCCCAATGAAATGTGCCAGCGGCGCCAAAAGTCGGTGATCGAGGTGGCGGTGTAGGGGTGCTTGAAGTTCTCGTGGTAATGGAAACCGAACATCATGCCCAGACCGATGGCCATGTCGGAATACCCAGAAAAATCAAAATAAATCTGCAGCGTGAACATCAACAAGCCGAACCACTCACCGGCGACCGTGGTCTGGCCCACGTCTTGACCTAAGAACTGCAAACACAGCTCGCCCGCGGTGTTGGCGATGAACACTTTTTTGAACAAGCCCTTGCAAAAGCGGGTGACCCCATTGCTGAAGTCGGACACACTGAAGACGCGCTCTTCAATTTCTCGGGCGATGTGCGCATAGCGCACGATGGGGCCGGCCACCAGCTGATGGAAGCAGACCACAAACAGCATGAAGTTCAACAAATTCTTCTGCGCGGGCACCTCACCTCGGTACACATCGATCGTGTACGAAATGGTTTGGAAGGTATAAAAAGAAATGCCGATGGGCAGCAAGATGCCCGGCGCCTTGAACCCAAGGCCCGTCAAGGCATTGACAGTTTCGACAATGAAATCCGCATATTTGAAAGAAGCCAGCAATCCCAAGTTGACGACCAAGGAGCTGATGACGCCGAAACGCGCCAATGCTTTTCTGTTTTTGAAATGGTCAATAAAACGGCCATTCAAAAAGTCCCAAACCGAGGAAATGATCAGCAAACTCACCCAGATCGGCTCGCCCCATGCATAAAAAATGAGGGAAAAAGCCGTCAATATCAGATTGCGTACGGGCCTTTGCGGAAAGGCGTAGTAACAAATCAGGCAAGCTGGAAGAAAGAAAAAGAGAAACGTGAGGCTCGAAAAAACCATGTCACTGCGCTATTGAATCGGTGGGGCAGTTAACAGCTCCTGTTCCAGGAAATGTTCTTAATATGACTAGTGTAGTCGGGACTGCCATATTGAATCTGATCTAAGAAAAGATAATAGTCAGGCACTTCGCTCGGCATATTGCGGTCTTGCCAAGCTTTGTAAAACTGGATGCTGTGCTCAAAATGGTCAAAGCGCAGGTAATTGCCGCGCCTGAATGCAAACAGGTTGTTGCGCGTCATCAAAAATGGGCTGCGAAACCAACCTGTTTCCAAAATGGCCTGACGCATGACGATGGTCGGGTTGCGGATGCCTGATTGGCAAATGGACTTAAAAACCAAATCAACAAATTCGGCATCTACCGGGCCACGAGCATCAAATTCATCAGAGACCATATCGACGCGGTCGGGCATCTCGCCGTCAAGCGTGTCATCCCACGCCGATGGCTGGTGCATCAGGGTCAAGGTGCCAAACAAGGCCAGCATGAGCAGCCTGCGCACCCAGATAAAGAAAACATGGTCTCGGGACATCACCCATTGCATCAAGAACCAGCCACACAAGGCCACGGTTTCAGTGGCCAAGCGTGGAGTGTAAGTTGACAAAGCCGCTGGCAGGGTAAAACTTGCCCAAGCCAGCCGATGGGCACACAAATTGCTTGAAATGATTTTGAGCGTCGGAAAACCGATACGAACGGTCTTCAGCCAAGAAAGAGTTTCAGCCTATGAACCCCGTTGGGCCTTTTCAAACTGCGACCTCCGCCTTGCCGGAGTCGGGGCGTGCTGCGCGCCTCAATACCGGCAGCGCCCCCACAGGTTCAGTCGCCAGCAACCCATTCCAAGAGACATTGGCGCAAGTCCAGCCGAAGGGCTCTCAAGTTGGCGGGCAGGTTCGGGTGCAAACCGGCGAAACGCTGATCGGCATCACCCGACGCGTCTTGCAAGACCAAGGCCAAAACCCCAGCGAGGCAGAGGTGCACCGCGTGGCCATGGCTGTTGCCAAAAACAATGCCTTGGCCAACCCCAACTTGATTCGCACGGGTCAAACCCTCAACTTCCCGAACGTCACACTGGCCCGCAAGCCGCCCGAATTAGAAAGCCCCATCACGGCCAGCCCATCAGCTTCAGGCCATATCGCGCCCACACCCACACCCACACCCACACCCACGCTCCCGGCCATATCCGCCAACAAGGCCTTGGCCGAAACGGCACCGGCTGCGCCCTTGGCCACAGCGCCTGCGAAGAGCGGCCCCAAAATCGCCATCGTGGGCGACAGCATTGCTGTGGGCATCGGCGGCGCGGTGTTAAAACAAAGCGGCATCACACCCGAATTCGCACCGGGTCGGAAATTTTTGACCCAACACCAAGGCAGTTTTGCAATCAATGCGGTGGGCGGGCACAGCAGCCCCCAGATCTTGTCGCAATTGAACAAAGATGCCGGCGTCAAAAACGCCGACTTGGCGATCATTTCGGTGGGCACCAACGACTTGGTGAACAGCCCCGTCAACAAGTACTACACCCCTGAACGCATCACC
>JBEGTA010000190.1:0-6281 GCA_041179665.1 Pseudomonadota bacterium | reverse complement strand
TGCTCAGCATCTTGATTGAGTTGGCCATGAAGTACGCCCGTTCAAACATCATGGACTACGTGATCGTGGGGTTAGATAACCGTTTGTCGCGGGAAATTTTTAGCCGACTTTTGCAATTGCGGGTGGATCAAATTCCGGCATCTGTGGGCAGCTTGGCAGGCCAGATGCGTGGCTATGAACAGGTGCGAGGCTTTTACACCGCGTCGACCTTGTTCACGCTGATCGATCTGCCGTTGGCATTGGTATTTTTGCTGGTCATCATGTTGATTGCCAGCCCTTGGGTGGCGCTGGTGCCATTGGTTTTTGGGGCCATCGCTTTGATGATTGGCTTTTCGATTCGAAAAAAGATCATGAGCCAGGCCAAAGTAGGCGCCGCGCTGAACAACATGAAAACCGGCTTGTTGGTGGAGGCGGTGGAAGGCATTGAGACCATCAAGGCGGGCTCAGGCGGTTGGAAATTTTTATCCCGATGGATTGGTGTCAACGGAAACACCATTGAAAGCGATTTGAAAATGCGCAGTGCCACCGAGAGCGTGGGCTATCTCTCCGCAACAGTGCAACAACTCAGCTATGCGGGGTTGGTCGTGGCAGGGTCTTTGGTGGTGATGCAGGGCAACATGACGATGGGAGCCTTGATTGCCAGTTCTATTTTGAGTGGCCGAATCTTGGCTCCTATCATGGCCATTCCTGGCTTGTTGGTGCAGCACGCCCATGCCCAGGCTGCTTTAGAAGGCTTAGAAAAACTCTACACCCTTAAAACCGATCACCATGGCACAGACCGCCCCTTGGTGCCCTCGCAGATCCAAGGGCACTTTGCGCTCAATGACATCAAGTTTGCCTATGGGGATAACCCCCCTGCACTGGTGGTTCCTAAGTTAGAAATTCAGCCGCATGAACGCATCGCTGTGTTGGGACCGATTGGGGCGGGCAAGTCCACATTACTGCGCTTGCTGAGTGGCTTGTATCACCCGCAAGAAGGTCGTGTGTTGCTCGACAATCTTGACTTGGCACACATCAGCCGCCAAGTGGTCAGCCAATATGTCGGTTACTTGCAGCAAGATCACCGTTTGTTTCAAGGCACGCTGCGTGAAAATTTGTTGATTGGATTTCCAGATCCCGGTGACGATGCGTTACTTGCCGTCATGCGCCGCACAGGGATGGACCGTTTTGTTGCCAGTCACCCCAAAGGACTTGGCCGCGCCATCATGGAAGGTGGAAAAGGGTTGAGTGGAGGACAAAAACAGCTGGTCGCATTTACACGTTTGGTGCTCTGCAGCCCCAGTGTCATGCTGCTGGATGAACCCACAGCCACCATGGACGACGAGCAAGAACGTCGTTGCCTTCAAGTCTTGTCGCAAGAGGCCCAAGCGGGCAAGAGCATGGTCATCGTCACCCACAAGCCAAGCGTGTTGCCACTGGTCACACGCATCATTGTTGTTGCGGGCAACAGCATCGTGCTCGATGGACCGCGCGATGCCGTGCTGCAGCAACTCCAAAAAATGAACTCAACCTCCAAGGCGGATGAGCCCCAACCCCAAGCTGCTGAAGGTGCACCCGCATGACGACCCCCGGCCGCACTCCAAACCCTGCCGACGTCATTGACGTGGGCATCAAGCCCAACTTCAAACAACGCCTGTGGCTGCGCCTCAAGTTTGTCTTGCTCATCATTCCTAATTTGCTTGGCGGTTTTGTTGGCTTCTTTTTCCCGAGATCAGCGGTGGACTCTACGGCCGCTTCCAGTCTTTACGATTTGAACGCACCAAAGCGTTCACGTTGGAGCATTCGTGTGATGGTGGTCGGCATCCTGTTGTTGTTGCTCTGGGCGTCTGTCGGAAAGATCGACCAAGTCACCCGTGCACAGGCACAAATCATTGCATCCGAGCGGACGCAAGTCGTTCAGTCATCCGACGGCGGCGTGCTGACGCAGCTTCACGTCAAAGAGGGTGACGTGGTCAAGGCAGGGCAGCCTTTAGCAACCTTGCAAAAAGAACGGGCTGCAGCCGCTGTATCAGACAGCTTAGCCAAAGTGGCCGCCCTCAACATCACCTTGGCACGTTTGCAAGCCGAGGTTTACAGCAAACCTTTGGTCTTTGACAAAGAGTTGCTCACATATACCGACTACATTCGCAACCAAACCGACCTTTACAACAAGCGCCAAACAGCGTTTAACGATGACGTTCGCGCGTTGCGTGAAATATTGACGCTGGCCGAAGACGAGCTGAACATTAACCGCAGATTAGAACAATCTGGCGATGTGAGCCGCGCTGAAATTTTGCGACTGCAACGCAGCGTCGCGGATATCAAAGCGCAATTGGCTGGTAAGCGCAATAAGTATTTTCAGGACGCCCAGGCGGAAATGACAAAGGCGCAAGAAGACCTGAGCAGCCAAACCGAACAGTTAAGAGACCGCAGTCAAGTGCTGGAGCACACCGAGTTGGCTGCACCAGTGGATGCCATTGTCAATAACATCAAAGTCAGCACACTCGGCGGTGTGGTGCGGGCGGGCGACACTGTCATGGAGCTGCTGCCCACGGGGGACAACCTCATTGCCGAGGCCAAGATTCCCCCTGCTGACATTGCCTTTGTCGCGATGGGTCAAGATGCCAGTGTGAAGCTCGATGCCTATGACTCCTCGATTTATGGCGCCCTGCACGGAAAGGTGATCTACATCAGCCCCGATGTGTTGACCGAGGAAACCCGCCAAGGCCCCTTCATTTACTACCGCGTGCGCATCCGCATCACCGGCTCAGAATTCAAGGGTGACAAAGCCAAAGAAATTCAATTGCGCCCGGGTCTTACTGCGAGCGTTGAGATCAAAGCCATGGAGCGCACGGTGCTCAGTTATCTGACCAAGCCCATTTACAAAACGTTCAGCCAGTCAATGGGTGAGCGCTGATGTATGAGCGCTAATGTGTGAGCTCAAATGGCTGAACGCCGATAGCTGATTGTTCAAAGGCGGGTGTCTTTCCTTCTTCATCTGTGAGTGAGTTTGAGGCAGAAAAAAGCCGCTCAGTTGCCTGAGCGGCTGGTGTCATTCTTCAATTCAGAATGATGCGTTGACTCAACGTCCGGCGGCAGCTTTCAATGCGGCCGCGCGGTCGGTGCGCTCCCACGTGAAGCTGGGCTCGTCACGGCCAAAGTGGCCATAAGCAGCGGTCTTGCTGTAGATGGGACGCAGCAAATCCAACATTTGAATGATGCCTTTGGGGCGCAGGTCAAAGTGCTCAGCCACCAATGCCGACAATTGATCGTCTGAAATCACGCCCGTGCCAGCGGTGTTCACCGTGATGTTCATGGGGCGTGCCACGCCAATCGCATATGCCACTTGCACTTGGCATTGGGTGGCCAAGCCTGCGGCGACGATGTTTTTGGCCACGTAGCGTGCGGCATAAGCGGCAGAGCGATCGACTTTTGAGGGGTCTTTGCCTGAGAACGCGCCGCCGCCGTGAGGGCAGGCACCGCCGTAGGTGTCCACAATGATTTTGCGACCGGTCAAGCCGCAATCGCCTTGGGGGCCACCAATCACAAATCGACCTGTGGGGTTAATCAGGTATTTGGTGTCTTTCAGCCACTCTTTGGGCAGCACGGGTTTGATGATTTCTTCGATGATGGCCTCAGTAAAGCTGGCCTTCATTTTGGTGGCGGTTTCCGATTGGTCGGGGCTGTGCTGGGTGGACAGCACCACGGTGTCGATGCTGTGGGGCTTGCCGTCCACATAACGCATGGTCACTTGGCTTTTGGCATCGGGGCGCAAAAAGGGCAGACGGCCGTCTTTGCGGAGTTGGGCCTGACGCTCGACCAATCGGTGGGCGTAATAAATCGGGGCAGGCATCAATTCGGGGGTTTCGCTGCAAGCGTACCCAAACATCAAACCTTGGTCGCCCGCACCAATGTTCAGGTGGTCGTCAGAGGCATGGTCCACGCCTTGGGCAATGTCGTTGGATTGTTTGTCGTAACAAACCATCACAGCGCAACCTTTGTAGTCGATACCGTACTCGGTGTTGTCGTAACCGATGCGTTTGATGGTGTCGCGTGCGACTTGAATGTAGTCCACATGCGCATTGGTGGTGATTTCACCGGCCAACACCACCAAGCCGGTGTTGGTGAGGGTTTCGGCGGCGACGCGGCTGCGGGGATCTTGCTCAAAGATGGCGTCCAGGATCGCGTCTGAAATCTGATCGGCCACTTTGTCGGGATGGCCTTCAGAGACGGATTCGGAGGTGAAGAGGAAATTGCTAGACATGAAAAAAGCTCCTTTGTTTCAGTGGTTTATCGGCGTTGCCGACTCTGAAAACCCGGAGCCTAGCGAACGCTTTAGCAGAATTTGTGAATCGCCCCGCAAGTAGTTCAGATAACTCGGCGATGGGTAAATTATAAAAGACTCTAAAACTGATGTCCAATTCAGGTCCAATACAGCCCATGAACCCCAATTCCCCCCTTGAAAACCGCTTGGTCGACTTGGAAATAAAAGCCGGCTTCAGCGAAGACTTGCTCGACCAGCTCAATGCACAGGTGTATCGACAGCAGAAGCAAATTGACGCTTTGATTCAGGAGCTTCGCCAAATGCGCGACCGTTTGCCCGAATCGGGTGGTGGTGCAGAAGTGCGAAATTTGCGCGACGAAATTCCGCCGCACTATTGAGCGCAGCTGTGATGACCGACCCCGCCCAGAAGGCATCGATGCACAGCATCCACGATATCCGGACGCATTTGCGTGCATTGGGGGCCCGTGAGCGACACGAGATGCGGGTGCTGCGTTTGTGGGTGCAAGCCAAGCCCCAAGACAGTGGCCGCAGGCCCCTTGAGAGCTTCATGCCGAAGTCTTTGCGTGATGCCTTGCCGGCGCTGAGCCAGTCGCTGCAAGCGTTGGCCACCCTGCGCGAGCAGCATGCAGGTCAAGATGGCTCAGCGCGTTTGTTGGTGGGCTTGCAAGATGGACAAACGGTTGAAAGCGTGCTGTTGCCGCGCGATGGCTTGTGTGTTTCCAGTCAAGTGGGTTGCGCCGTGGGTTGTGTGTTTTGTATGACAGGCCGAGAGGGGCTGATTCGGCAGGTGGGCAGCGCCGAAATCGTTGCCCAAGTGGCGCTGGCGCGCACCTTGCGACCCGTAAAAAAAGTGGTCTTCATGGGCATGGGTGAACCCTCGCACAACTTGGATCAGGTCATGGAGGCGATCGACTTGCTGGGCACGGTTGGCAACATCGGGCACAAAAATTTGGTCTTTTCGACGGTGGGTGATGTGCGTGTTTTTGAGCGTTTGCCTCAAGGACGCGTGAAACCGGCGTTGGCTTTGTCGCTGCATTCCACGCGGGCAGATGTGCGCGCCCAGTTGCTGCCACGAGCGCCGCGCTTTGACCCACAAGATTTGGTGGAGGCAGGAGAAATTTATGCGCGCGCTACCGGGTATCCCATTCAATACCAGTGGACTTTGCTTGAAGGGGTGAACGACAGCGCGGAAGAAATAGAGGGCATCGTGCGTTTGCTCAAAGGCAAATACGCGTTGATGAACATGATCCCCTACAACGCCGTGCCGGATTTGCCCTACGCCAGACCGTCATGGGAGAGGGCCGCTGAAATTGCGCGCACCTTGCACCAGCGTGGCGTTTTGACCAAGTTGCGCCAATCGGCTGGGCAAGATGTGGATGGGGGATGTGGTCAATTGCGCGCGCGCGATGTGGTGCAACGCGTGTACATCCACAAAAACATTAACGCCCCGGCAATTTGACCAAACCGCTCGACAAGGCAGTACCTGCCAAAATAATCGCACCACAGAGCAGCATCCACGCGGTCACGGTTTCACCCAAAAACAAGACGCCGTAGGCGATGGCAAAAACCGGCACCAAAAACGTGACCGTTAAGGCTCTGGCGGGCCCTGATTTTTCAAGTAACTTGAAGTACAGGATGTAAGCGACACCGGTGCACAGCACGCCCACGATGATCAAAGCTCCCCAGGCAGAAGCGCTGGGCCAATGGTCTGGAAAAAACCAGAGTGCAGGCAGTATCAAGGCAAATGTGGCGCCCAATTGGCTGCCAGTGGCCGTGACCAGAGGCGGCAGGCTGGGGACGTGTTTTTTGGTGAAACTTGCGGCCAGTGCATAGCAAGTGGTTGCCGCTAAACATGCCAGCACGGCCCATGCAGGTGCAATGCCCGAGGCGTTGGGCTTGAAGCTGGCCTGGCCACCGGCGAGCAAGACGACGCCGCCGAATCCGATGGCCAAACCCAGCGTGCGCGACCAACTGGGTTTGTCGCCCAGCCAAACCCAAGCGACCAAGGCACCAAAAA
>JBEGTA010000189.1:0-12693 GCA_041179665.1 Pseudomonadota bacterium | reverse complement strand
ATCAACCGGGTTTGGCCAACGTGAACTGCACCACGTCGATGTTGGCTTCATCGAAAGCGGCTTCGCAATAAGCCAGATAAAACGCCCACAAACGAATGAAGCGATCGTCAAACTTCAGCATGCGGACACTGTCCAGTTGCGACATGAAACTCTCGCGCCAACGGCGCAAGGTCTCCGCGTAATCGGGGCCAAACTTCAACTCGTCGACCACCTGCAAACCCGCCGCCTGCGCTTGCTTGCGGAACTCGCTGGGGCTGGGCAAACACCCGCCCGGAAAAATGTACTGCTGAATGAAATCGGTGGAGTTGAGATAGCGCTCAAACAAAGCATCGTCAATGGTGATACTTTGAACACAAGCCCGACCGCCGGGTTTGAGCATGCGGGCAATGGTTTGGAAATAAGTCGGCCAATATTCTTGTCCCACGGCTTCGATCATCTCAATCGAACACACGGCATCGAAAGGCCCGTCGTTGATGTCGCGGTAATCTTGCAAACGCAAATCGGCTTGCTCTTGTACGCCGTGCCATTTCATGCGGGCTTTGGCAAAAGCCAGTTGCTCGGTGGACAGCGTGACGCCCGTGATGTGTGCGCCAAACTCGGTGGTGGCCGCTTCGGCCAACGCGCCCCAACCGCAGCCAATCTCGAGCACCCGATCGCCGGGTTGCACTTGGGCCATGCGCAGTGCGCGATGCACCTTGGCCTTTTGCGCATCGACCATTGGCCGGGTGTGATCGCCTTCAAACCAAGCCGATGAATAGTTCATCGTGCCGTCCAGCCACAACTCATAAAAAGCATTGCCCAAGTCGTAGTGGGCGTGGATATTTTTCCGGCTGTTGCTGCGGTTGTTGCGGTTCAGCATGTGCTTGACGCGGTAAACCAACCGACCCAACCAATGGCCATAAATGGCCCCTTCGATGTGGTTGCGGTTGGCGATCAACAAACGCAGCAACGCGGCCAAGTCGGGCGTATCCCAGTCGCCGGCCATGTAGCCTTCGGCAAAACCGATGTCGCCCGACTTCAGCACCTCGGCGCACACCTCCCAGCGGTGAATGTTCAAGGCTGCAAAGGGTGCCTCATGGGTGCCAAAAACTTGGCTGTTGCCATCGGGGGCATACAACGTGAGCGTGCCGATTTTTAGGCGGTTGAGCAAGCCTAACAAACGCGTGGCTGCTTTGGGCAAACGGGTTTGCGGAATGCTTGCAGCCGGGCTGCGTGCGCCCAAGGCGGTGGTGTGGTCAATGGTTTTCATTGTGGAGATCGTCCTTTGGCAGAACCAAGTTCATCGGGTCACAAAATCGCGGGGCGGTTCAGGCTTGCGCCAAAACGGTACTTTTTTAAGCCAGAGCAGCAGGGCGTGCCAGTGAATGCGCGCCACCACGCCCAAGGTCAACAAGGGGTAGCGCCACATCACGCGGCGCAAAGCTTGGGCGGTTGCGGGCTCCAACACACCGCTCCAGCTGGTGTCGATCAAGGGGCCTTGCTCATCGCCATGGTCCACCCGCGCCACGATGCGGTCATGGCCGTCATGCTGGGTGCGCATGAAGCGAAAGCGGTATTCGCCTTGCACCGCGCAAAAAGGCGAGACATGAAACACCTTGTTGGCCAACATCGTTTGGCCATAGTGCGGCTCGGGCAACAGGTAGCAATGGCGCTCACCAAAGGTGTTGTTCACCTCCGCCACAATGGCCGCCAATTGGCCATCGGGTCGGTGCGCATACCAAAAACTTACGGGCTTGAAGGCATGGCCCAAGACCCTGGGAAACGCCTGCAACCAGACCTCGCCTGTGGCATCGTCAATGCCTTCGCGCTGCAACAGTTCATCAAGCCAAGCCAGTGCACCACCCGCTTGCGGCGAGCGCCCATCGCCATGGTCAACATCGTGAAAGGCAAACCAAGCCGGGCGGTTCACCGCCAAGGCAAGTTGCCCTTGGCCCGCTTGCAGCGTGCGCATCGGCAGCATCAAGAATGCCGTTGGGTAGGCAAACGCATGGTGCGCAGGCCGGTGCCGCGTGTGCCGCACTTGACCCCAGCCCAAGAGCGCGGTTGTGGCGCTCATGCCGCCCATTTCTCCTGAACAGGCTGTGCCTGGTCATGAATCAGTTGTTGCAATGCGCGGCCCACGTTGAGGCCGGATTTCAGACCATCTTCATGGAAACCATAACCCGTCCACGCGCCAGCAAACCAGGTGCGCTGCTGGCCCTGAATCAAAGGCAAACGCTTTTGCGCTTCGATTGCCGCCAAATCAAACACCGGGTGCGCATAGGCGTATTCGCCGACGATGGTGGCGGGGTCGATCGCTTGCACGGGGTTGAGCGAGACCACCACCGATTGCTGAAACGGAATGCGCTGCAAGCGGTTGAGCAGGTAATGCAGACACACCCGCGCCGACTCGCGTTCGCTGTTGGCGGCGCGTTCGTAGTTCCAAGCCGCCCACGTTTTGCTGTTGCTGGGCAGCACACGGGCATCGGTGTGCAGCACGGCATGGTTGTCTTGATAACGAATCGCACCCAACAAACTGCGCTCTTCGGCACTGGGCTCGCGCAACAGGCGCAAGGCTTGGTCGGTGTGGGTGGCAATGACCACTTGGTCAAAGCGTTCGGCATGGCCGTCGGTGACGATGCGCACACCCATCGCGTCGCGCTCAATCAGGCGCACAGGGGTGTTCAAGCGTTTGTCATGCACGCCCGCCAAAATTTTCTCAACATAGTTTCGCGCGCCGCCTACCACGCTGAACCATTGCGGGCGATCGGTCACTTGAATCAAGCCGTGGTTGTGGCAAAACCGGATCATGGTGGCCACCGGAAATTGCAGCATCTGATCGGTCGGGCAACTCCAAATGCAGCCCAGCATGGGCAAGAAATACCAGTCGCGAAACGGTTCGCTGAAGTTGTGGGTGCGCAAAAAGTCGGCCAGCGGTTGTTGCAGCTCGGTCTCGCGTTGCTCATTGGCAATGCGCGTGCACAGCGCATTGAAGCGCAGCACATCGAGCAACATGCGCCAAAACTTCGGGTTGACCAAATTGCTTCGCTGGGCAAACACGCTGTTCAAGTCGGTGCCGCTCCACTCCAAGGTGCGGCCTCGCAAGGCGCCCGGCACCTTGACCGAAAACGACATGTCCGACGGCGCGGTCTCAACGTCAAGCTCGGTGAAGAGCTTGATCAAGTTGGGGTAGGTGCGCTCGTTGAACACCAAAAACCCGGTGTCCACGCCATGTGTGACCATGCCCTGCGGCGTGGGCAGCGTGACGTCGACGGTGTGCGTGTGTCCACCAAAATAGTCACCCGCTTCAAAGACAGTGATGTCTGCTTGGTGCTTCATGGCGTGGGCCACGGCCAGACCCGAAATGCCCGACCCCACGATCGCCAGTTTCATGCGTCGGTTCATGGTTTAACTTTCAATGCTTTGTCGATCGCGGCCAACAACGTTTTGTTGTCGGGCCCGGTCAGGCTGCTGTACTGGTCGATGACTTTGCCGTCACGCCCAATCAGGTATTTGTGAAAATTCCAACGCGGCTTTTGCCCCGTTTGCGCGGTCAGTTGTTTGAAGAAGGGCGCTGCCCCGTCACCGGTGACTTGGGTTTTGGTGAACATCGGAAACTTTACGCCAAAGGTGCTCTCGCAAAAATCAGCAATCTCTTTGTTGCTGCCTTTTTCTTGCGCAAAATCGTTGGACGGAAAGCCCAACACCACCAAACCCCGCTCTTTGTATTGGGCATTCAACCCCTCAAGCCCTTTGTATTGAGAAGTGAAACCGCAAAAACTGGCGGTGTTCACCACCAACACCACCTTGCCGCTGTATTGGCACAGCGACTGCGGCTTTTCGTCTTGCAAACGGTCAAACGTGTGGTTCAACAAGGGGGGGCAAGTGGCCGACGGGTTGGCGTGCGCCGTTTCCATGCCCAAGCCCATAGCGGCCGCCAGCACCGCCAACAAGAGGTGGCCTAGCCATTGTTTTACCCATGCGTGGTTCATTTGGACTTTGAAATTCATTTTGTGACTGATTAGTTTAAACTTATTTTTTTGGCTTGTCACGCATGGCAAAAATAAGGAAATAGATATGCCCCAACCCACCGGCTTCAAAGGCAACAAGCAGAGCTTGCCGCAAAAACCCTGCTTGGTTTGCGGCCGCCCCATGTTTTGGCGCAAAAGCTGGGCCAAAAACTGGGACCAGGTCTTGTATTGCAGTGACCGTTGCCGCGCTGACAAGGGCCGAACCCCATCCCCCCAAGGCTCAAAATGACACAAAAAATACGCCATTGGGTTTTGGTGTTGGGCGATCAACTGGGCTGGGACAGCTCGGCCCTCAGCGACTTTGACCCTGAGCAAGACCGGCTGTTGATGATCGAGGCCGACAGCGAAGCCGGGGAAGTGTGGAGCCATCAAGCCCGAATTGCCCTCTTTTTGTCGGGCATGCGGCACTTTGCCAATGCGGCGCACCAACGCCAGTGGCCTTGCACATATATGCGGCTGGACGACCCCCAGTGGCCCGCAACCTTTGCCGAGCGATTGAGCCATGTGCTCACCGCCCACCCGCCCGAGGCGCTGGTGGTAATGGAAACCGGGGCATGGCGCATGGAACGGCTGATCGAGGCGGCCGCCGAACAAGCCCGCGTGCCCCTGCGCTGGACCCCCGACACGCACGCGCTGTGCAGCCGCGCCGAGTTTGCGACCTGGGCCGGCCACAAAAAAGAACTGCGCATGGAGTTTTTTTACCGTGCGATGCGGCAACGCCATGGCGTGCTGATGGCCGGCAAGGAGCCGCTGGGCGGGCAGTGGAACTTTGACGCCGATAACCGCAAAGGCTTTGGCGCCAAAGGCCCCGGCCACGTGCCCGCACCCGCGCAATTTGCGCCTGACCGCGTGACGCAAGACGTGATCGCCTTGGTGCGCACGCGCTTTGGCCAACACCCCGGCACGCTGGACCACTTTGCTTGGCCGGTCACACGCGAAGACGCCTTGGTGGCCTTGCAGCACTTCATCGACCACCGGCTCGAGCACTTTGGCACTTGGCAAGACGCCATGTGGACCACGCTGCCGTTTGGCTGGCACGCCCTGGTGGGCAGCAGCCTGAACCTGCACCTGCTGTCGCCACGCGAGGTGATCGACGCGGCCGAGCAGGCCTACCATGCGCGCCAATTGCCCTTGGCCAGTGTGGAGGGTTTCATTCGCCAAGTGCTGGGTTGGCGCGAATTCATTCGCGGCGTCTATTGGCTGGACATGCCTCTGTTGGCCGAAGGCAACCACTACGGCCACACCCGCGATTTACCCGGTTGGTACTGGACCGGCAAGACCCACATGGCCTGCATGCAAGCCACCATTGGGCAAAGTCTGCAACACGGTTACGCGCACCACATTCAACGGCTCATGGTCACCGGGCAGTTTGCGGTGCTGGCCGGTTTGTCGCCGCAGCAAGTTAGCGCGTGGTACCGCGCCATGTATGTCGACGCGGTGGAGTGGGTGGAGACGCCCAACACTTTGGGCATGGCATTGCACGCCAACGGTGGGCGCTTCACCAGCAAACCCTATGTGGCGAGCGGCCAATACATCAGCCGCATGAGCAACTACTGCAAAGGCTGCCGCTACCAGCCCGAGCAGCGCACCGGCCCCCATGCCTGCCCCATGACCACACTGTATTGGGATTTTTTGATTCGCCACGAAGCCGACTTTGCAAGCAACCCCCGCACCGCGCTGATGGTCAAGCATGTGGGCAAGATGAGTGCAGACGACAAGGCGCTGATCGGTCAGCAAGCAGATGCGACGCGGGCGGGTCTGGACGAGGTCTAAAGATATCGAATCATTTGCGCCGACGGATCTGCTTGAGCACATGCTGCTTGAACGCCTGCGCCAGCGGTGACAGTTTTTTTCCACTTGGATAGACGATGTGCCAAGCCGAGGGCAAAGGGAAGCCCTGCACGTCGATCACGCTCACGCCGTTTTCTTTTTGGTGCCCGTGCAAGGCGTGACGCGAAACCACGCCCACGCCCAGCCCCCCCGCCACCGATTCCTTGATGGCCTCGTTGCTGCCCAACTCCAGGCGCACGTCGGGGCGGAACTTCATTTTGCGAAAAAACTGGTCTCCCGCCATGCGCGTGCCCGATCCTTTTTCCCGAAAAATAAAGCGGCGCTCAACCAACTCTTGCAAAGGCACCGCACTGCGTTTGGCCAAGGGGTCGGATGTAGGCGCAATCACCACAATAGGATTGGGCATGAACGCTTCGTCGCCCAAGTCCATGTCTTTGGGTGGCATGGACATGATGTACAGGTCGTCCAAGTTGTCTCGCAAGCGCTGCACCACGCCATCGCGGTTCAAAATTTCCAGTGACACATCGATGGCCGGATGGCGCTTGCAAAAGCTGCCGATCAGGTGCGGCATGAAGTACTTGGCTGTGCTGACCACGGCCACGCGCAGCTTGCCACGCGACAAGCCCTTGGCCGCGTCCACATTTTGTTCAAACGCATCCCAGGTCTGCGCCACGGCGCGGGCGGTTTTTGCCAGCTCTTGGCCCGCATCGGTCAAGTAGAGTTTTTTACCCACCAACTCATACAGCGGCAGGCCCACGGCCCCAGCCATGTCCTTGAGTTGCATCGAGGCCGTGGGCTGGGTGACGTGCATCACTTTGGCAGCGGCGCTGACGCTGCCGGTTTCGGCCAATGCCAGAAAAAGACGCAGCTGACGAAATGTAATGTTCATAGATTTTTATCTATAGTCAAAAGCCTAAGAATCGATTTTACAAGCGGGCGGTAAATTTTTAAGATCGGCGCAAGGAAAACCCCATGCAAAATCTGATCGACCCCGCCATCCTCTTTTTCATCTTCGGCGTGCTCGCGGGCACCGTGAAATCCAACCTCGAAATCCCGCCCGCCATCTCCCGCTTTTTGTCGCTCTACCTGTTGATGGCCTTGGGCCTGAAAGGCGGCTTTGCCCTGTCCCAATCGGGCCTGACGGCCAACGTGGGCATCAGCCTGGCCGCTGCGGTGGCGCTGGCCATCGTCATCCCACTCATCGGTTACACCGTGCTGCGACGCTTTGTTTCCGGCTTTGACGCCGCTGCTGTGGCCGCCACATATGGTTCGGTGAGCGCGGTGACCTTTGTCACGGCCGTGCAAACCCTGGAAAACCAGGGCGTGCCTTATGGTGGGCACATGGCGGCGGCCATGGCCCTGATGGAGTCACCGGCGATCATCTTGGCGGTCGTGCTGGCCAATTCACTGCGGCAAAAGACGGCCTCGGGCGTGGTGGCGCAGGCGGGTGGCACGGCTGCCGCGGCTGCCGCGGGAGGGACCGCGCCGCATGGTGCCTCGGTGGGCAAGATCCTGCACGAGTCGTTCACCGATGGCGCGCAGTTGCTGCTCTTGGGCGCCATGGTGATCGGCCTGATCACGGGCGAAGCTGGCAAAGAGGCCATGGCACCCTTCTCGGTGGACCTCTTCAAGGGCATGTTGGCTTTCTTCTTGCTCGACATGGGCTTGATGGCCGCGCGGAACCTGCCGCAGGTCAAAGGCCAATCGCCCGTGTTGATTGCCTATGCTGTACTTGGCCCCATCGTGCACGCAGCACTGGCCTTGGGCGTGGCCGCCGTCTTGAAACTCAGCCCCGGCGATGGCGCGTTGCTCATGGTTCTGGCCGCCAGCGCCTCATACATTGCCGTGCCCGCCGTGTTGCGCACCGCTTTGCCAGAAGCCAAGCCTGCGCTCTATTTCGGATTGAGCCTGGGTTTGACTTTTCCACTCAACATCGTGCTCGGCATCCCGATCTATTTGGCGGTGGCGCAACTGGTACTGAAATGAGCACCGCACCAGCCCTGTTTTATCAAGGTCGCCAAGTTGCCTTGCTGACCCAACATGGCAAACAGGACCTGATGCGCGGACCGCTTGAAGCGGCCCTGGGCTGCCAACTGGTGCACACCGACGGCTATGACACTGACCAGTTGGGCACCTTCACGCGCGAGCTGACACGCGCCGGCTCACAGCTGGATGCGGCCAGAAAAAAAGCCGCCATTGGCATGGCACTGACCGGTGCGTCTGTGGGCATCGCCAGCGAAGGCTCGTTTGGCCCCGACCCCTTTGGCGCCTTCTTGCCCTGGAACACAGAGGTCGTTTTGTGGGTCGATCGCGTGTCAGGGATTGAATTGACCGGCTTTGCACACGGCCCCGCTCAAAGTCTGCACAGGACGGTCAAAACCGCTCAAGAGCTCGAGCGCTTTGCCAAAGAGGCCGGGTTCCCTGAGCACCATCTGGTGCTTCGCCCAGAACACCCCGAGCACCCCGACATGGCCAAAGGCATTAATGATCACCGTTCGCTGCTCAAGGCGTTTCATTTGGCCCAAGCCAAGTCTGGCAATGGCTTGGTGTTTGCTGAAAACGATCTGCGCGCGTTCAGCAATCCCACGCGTCAAAAAATGATCCTCAAGGCCACCGAAGAACTCATTCAAAAGTTGCTTTCGGCCTGCCCAAGCTGTGACACGCCGGGCTACTGGCTTAGCCAGCAGATTCCGGGCCTGCCTTGCCGTGCGTGTGGCAGTCTGACCCGATTGCCTCAGGCCGAAAAATGGGCTTGCAAAAAATGCGGCCACGAAGAGCAACGCGCCGTGAATGCCCAGCCTTGGGCCGATCCGGCTCGTTGTGATTTCTGCAACCCTTGAAACCGCAAACGACGGGCTTGGCTGAGCGCAGTTGGGGCCGGGTTGGAGCGGGTGTGATCAGGCCCGCTTGAAGAGTCGGTGGTACTGACGCGCTGACCACAAGCCCAAGTCATCGAGGTAGGTGAACACCACCGGAATGACCAGCAAGCTGAGCACCGTGCTGGTGAGCAAGCCGCCAATCACCGCAATCGCCATGGGCGAGCGGAAGCTGGCATCGGCCGCACCCCAACCCACGGCAATCGGCAACATGCCGGCGCCCATCGCGATGGTGGTCATGACGATGGGGCGTGCGCGCTTGTGGCAAGCGTCCAAGATCGCGTCCCAACGGCTCATGGGCGGCACGGCCGGCTGATCGCCTTCGGCAGGTTTGCCACGGCGCGCCTCGATGGCGTACTCCACCAACAAGATGGAGTTTTTGGTGGCGATGCCCATCAGCATGATCAGGCCAATCAGCGAGGGCATCGAGAAGCTCTTTTGCGCAATCAGCAAGCCGACAAAAGCGCCGCCCAAAGACAAAGGCAACGCCGCCAAGATGGTGACCGGGTGCAAAAAGCCTTTGAACAACAACACCAACACGATGTAGATGCACAGCACGCCAATCAGCATGGCCAAACCAAAACTGGCAAAGAGCTCGCCCATGACTTCGGCGTCGCCCACCTCCACGATCTTCACGCCGGGGGGCAAGCTTTGCAGCGCGGGCAACTTTTGCACGGCCAGCGTCACATCGCCCAAGGGCACACCCGACAACTCAATTTCAAAGTTGATGTTGCGCTGGCGGTCATAGCGGTCGATCACGGCGGGCCCGCCCGCCACCTCAATGCTGGCCACTTGTCCCAGCATCACTGGCCCACGGCTGCCGGGCACCATCAGGCGCTCGAGCACGCCCAGGTCTTTGCGGGCATCACCTTGCAAGCGCACCACGATGGGCACTTGCCGTTCTGACAAATTGAGCTTGGGCAACGCCGCATCGAAATCGCCCAAAGTGGCCACGCGCAGGGTGTCGCTGATGGCGGCACTGGTCACGCCCAAATCGGCGGCCTTGGCAAAGTCGGGGCGCACCGCAATCTCGGGGCGCACCAAGCTGGCGGTCGAGGCAATCGAGCCCAAACCGGGAATGGTGCGCAAATCGCGCTCGACCGCCATGGCGGCGGTTTGCAGTGCTTGCGGGTCTTCACCGGTCAGCACCAAGATGTATTTTTCGCCAGAGCCCCCCAAGCCCACCTTGGTTCGCACCCCGGGCAGCTCTTGCAAAGCGGTGCGGATGTCGCTCTCAATCACTTGCTTGCGCGGACGGGTGCCGCGCTCAGTCAGTTGAATGGTGAGGGTGGCCTTGCGCACCTCGGCCATGCCGCCGCCGGCAAAAGGGTCAGTGCCCGCACTGCCACCGCCAATGGTGGTGTAAACGCTTTTCACATCGTTCACCGTCATCAACAATGTGCGCGCTTGCTCTGCGCTGGCTTGGGTTTGCGACAAGGTCGAGCCCGGTGGCAACTCCACATACACCTGCGTTTGTGAGTTGTCATCGGGCGGAATAAAGCCCTTGGGCAAAAGGGGCACCAACATGATGGAGCCAATGAAAAACAGCGTCGCCAAGACCATGGTGACCAAGCGGTGCTGCATGCACCATTTGGCCCAGACCATGTAGCGCTTGAGCCAACCCGGCTCGTGCGCGGCCGTGACGATGGGCTTCAAGATGTAGGCGGCCATCATGGGGGTGAGCACACGCGCCACCACCAACGAAGCAAACACCGCCAGCGAAGCGGTCCAGCCAAATTGCTTGAAAAACTTGCCGGGAATGCCACTCATGAACGCGGTGGGCAAAAACACCGCAATCAAGGTGAAGGTGGTGGCGATCACCGCCAGGCCGATTTCATCGGCCGCCTCCATGGCGGCTTGGTACGGCGATTTGCCCATGCGCAAATGGCGCACAATGTTTTCGACCTCCACAATCGCGTCGTCGACCAACACGCCAATCACCAAAGAGAGGGCCAACAAGGTCACCACGTTGATGGAAAAACCCAAATACGCCATGCCAATAAATGCCGGAATGACCGACAAGGGCAAGGCCACGGCCGAGACAAAGGTGGCGCGCCAATCGCGCAAGAACAGCCACACCACCAGCACCGCCAAAATCGCACCTTCGTAGAGCAACACCAACGAACCGCTGTACTCCTCTTCCACTGGCGTCACAAAGTCAAAGGCCCCGGTGATTTCGATGTCGGGGTTTTGCAAGCGGTAATCGGCAATGGCTTGGCGCACCAGCCGGCCCACTGCCACTTCGCTCTCGCCTTTGCTGCGCACCACCTCAAAACCCACCACGGGGCGACCGTCCAAGTAGGCCGCTGAGCGCGCATCGGCCAAGGTGTCAGAGACGCTTGCCACTTGGTTCAGTCGAAAGCGTGTGCCGCGCGATGAGGTCAACTCGATTTGGCCCACCTCTTGCGCGGTTTTAACGGTGGCCAAGGTGCGCACCGGCTGTTCGCCAACACCCAAGTCCATGCGCCCGCCCGAGCCTTCTTGCTGCACTTGCTTGAGCTGACGCGAGACTTCGGCGGCTGTGATGCCCAGCGATTGCAAACGGTTCACATCCAGATCAATGCGCACTTCTCGCGTGACGCCACCGACCCGGTTGACGGCGCCCACCCCGCGCAGCGACAACAGCTTGCGCGTGATGTCTTTGTCCACCAACCAAGACAGGGCTTCGTCGTCCAAGCGGTCTGAGCGAACGGTGTAGGCCAGCACGGGCGTGCCGGCCAAATTGAGTTTTTGCACCACCGGATCGCGCAAGTCACCGGGCAAATCGGCGCGCACGCCTTGAATCGCCGAGCGCACATCGTCAACCGCTTCTTGGCTCGGCTTTTCCATGCGGAACTCTGCCGTGATGGACACCGCGCCGTCTTGCACTTTGGTGGTGATGTGCTTGAGCCCTTGCAATGGGGCCAAAGCGTTTTCGAGTTTGCGGGCCACATCGGTTTCGAGCTGCGAAGGCGCTGCGCCCGGCAAACTGGCCGAGACGGTGATGATGGGCACATCCAGATCCGGAAAGTTTTGCACCTTCATGGAGCCAAACGAAATCACGCCTGCCAGCGTGAGCAGCACAAACAGCATGACGGCCGGAATCGGGTTGCGAATCGACCAAGAAGAGACGTTCAACATGCGGTCCCTTTACTTGGCAGCGGCAGGTGCGGCGGCGGGTGCGCCAGCAGATGCAGGAGCGGGCGCAGGAACGGGCGCAGGTGCGGGTGCAACCCCAGGTGCATTGACCACGCGCACGGTGTCACCCTGGTTCAAGAAGGCGCCGCCACTGGTGACCACCCGGGCGTCGGGCTTCAAGCCACCGGTGACCTCAACCCGATCGCCATTTTGGCGACCGGTTTGCACCTTAACTTGGGTCACTTTCTGATCAGGGCCGACGCTGTAGACATAGCTGAAGCCGTCGCGCACCACCACCGCGGTTTGAGGCACGGTGAGCGCTTGGCTCTGGCCCAAGGCCACCTCGCCCTGGGCAAACATGCCGGGGCGGGCGCTGCCATGCGCAGAGGTCAAATCCACATACACCAAGGCATTGCGGGTTTGCGCATCCACCGAGGGTGCCACCATGCGCACCTTGCCTTGCAACACTTGGCCACTGGCGGCTTTGATTTGCACCGGCGCACCCACCTGAATGCGCCCAAGATCAGCCGCCGTGACTTCGGCACGCCACTCCATGCGGCCTTGGCGAATCAAGCGAAACAACTCCACACCTGCGCCCACGACACTGCCCACGGTGGCTTGACGCGCCGAAATCACGCCGGCATCGGGTGCACGCACTTGGGTTTGCGACAAACGCACTTTTTGCAATTGCACCAAGGCGCGGGCCGACTGCACGCGTGCGGCCGAGGACGCTTCAGCAGCCAAGGCCTGGCTCAGTTGCGCGGCGCTGAAAAAACCTTGCTGCTGCAAATTGCGCGCGCGCTCTGCTTGGGCTTTGGCTTCTGCGGCGTTGGCCGTGGCCTCGGCCAGACCCGCTTCGGCCTGCGCCAATTCGGCGGCCAAAGTGTCCGACTGCAACA
>JBEGTA010000188.1:0-21521 GCA_041179665.1 Pseudomonadota bacterium | reverse complement strand
GTGGGTTATCTGGACTTCAGATTCCCACAGATCGACTGGCGCACGCCCTATCCCAACCTGCACAAGCTGTACGACAAGCTGTCGCAGCGGCCCAGCTTTGCGGAGAGTTTGCCCGGCTGATGGCTAGCCTCTGGGGTCTCTCACGGGGCCTGAAAAACCAAAGCTCATGCCGTGGTGCCGCGCCGTCTTGCCCAAAGTGAGGGTGTCCGAAAAGGGCACCCAAACCCCCTGACTGGCGGGGCCAGCAAAGCCCTCACGGCTCTCCGTTAATCCTTGACGACTGACATCACGCAGCAACACCTGTTGCTTCGTTTCGTCCACCGCCTCAATCACCAGATGTTGGCGCGACACCATTTCGTGTTGCGCAGGAACCACCCAATTGGCATCGGGCGCGCGCCCAATGGTGAAGGGCATTGACAGAACAGGCACAGCTTGGATGCCCGCCCCCCCCACAGGCTGCAGCACCAGCTTGGGCAATGTTTGCGTTGGGGTGGCTTGGCGCAAGGGCGTGCGATCGGCTGAGACCGACATCGCCGGGTGCCCCACGCGCAATTGCACACACGCCGTTTGACTGCGCGGGTCACTCGCAACGCCGCCCAAGTACACGGTCTCGACATGCTTGACCAAATGCCATTGGCCCGGCATCCATTTTTGGCCGCTGACAAAACTGCCATTGGTGGAGCTGTCGTCCAAACAGTCCACCCCCCCTTCATGCAAACGCAACACCATGTGGATGCCCGAGACATGTTGCGCATGCAACGCCACAAACCAAGCAGTTTCGCCTTGCCACTGCATGGGGCTTTGATCGCGCAAGCGCATCTTCTGACCATCGGGCGCTTTGAGCGTTTTTTCTGCGCCCAACACCACCAAGGTCTGCATCACATGCACGCGCCGCTCGCCCATGGCATCGTGAATCACCAACTCCAGTGGCGGCAACGGACTGGTCATGTGAGCGGCGACAGGTTTGGGCGCCCATTGTGTGTCGGCCACGATGTCATAGCCCGCAACAGGCGCCTGCATGCTCGCGGCCGACACATCGTAGGGACTCGCGTTCGTCTGTGGTGCGGGCACATAAGGCAACACTTCTAAGCGCTCGAGTTTGTCCAGCACCACCCACCTTTCGATGGCGACTGTTTTGAAGGGCCCACGCACCATCCACTGAATCAAATGGGGCACATCGCTCTCAGAAAACCACTGTTGCAGTTGTGCCGCCAGTGCTGGCGAGGTCGCCCGGATCTGCAAGCGTGTGATGGCCAACCGCTCTTCGGGGTTGATGTCGGCATGGCGCTGGCTACGCACCACCCAGTCAGTTTGCGCATGCGCTTGGAGAGCTTGAAACAGGTCAGGCCAGTGGCTGTGCGCCGCATCGCTTTCGAGTACAGACGCATGCGCTGCGGCTGTGTTGGTCATGTACGCGTTGGCCATCTGCGCGCTGCCCGTGTGTCCACTGGCCATAGGTGCATTGCCCAATGCGTCACCGGGCACAGCGTCGGTTGGGGCTTTTGCCATGCCCAGCCATTTCGCCAAAGGTGTCCAATATTGTTTCATCGTCTGTGGTCCGTCATGCCTGTCATCGGGCGACAAGTCCTAAGACCAACCGGTGTCCGGCTGATCCGTTTTTTTCAAATTGCCATTGCCATTCTGAACCCAAGCGTTGTTGCACAGCTTGGTAAAACGCCGTCGTCACCGCCTGAAAATCGGCCGCATCGACTTCGCTGCTCAAGCGCGTTTCATTCCATACCACCTGAACACAAGCGCGCTCACCATGCTCTGCGACCCAAGCGGCGATCTCCCATTGCATGCGCTCCCAACTCTGTGGCCACGGCAACAAAATGTCTGTGGGGTATTGCAAGGCGCTCATGGTTTGGCGGGGGCGGTCTGAAATTGTTTGATCGCCAACATGCCCATTTCTGCAGCGGCGTTTTGGTCATCGGCGTAGCGCCCATCGGACTTGCGCCAATTGCTGTGCACCAGCACCGCAATGGCTTTGTCATAGCGCTCAGAACCCTGCGACTTGAAGACCGCGGCATACCAGCGGTAGCGAGGTCTGGGCAATGGGAATTGCTGTGCGCAGTTTTTTGCGGTTGTGTTGCGGCATTGGGCCCGCGCCCGCATGTCTTGCGCCAACTGCGACAAACTGCGCTCATCGGCATCACCTGGTGTACCAGTTTTGCCAGCCACGCCGCGTGATGCCGAACACGCCTCAGCGCCAAAGGCACGCACACATGCCGAATAGGCCGTGCCGCCGGGCATATGCGTTTTCTCCATGGCCGCCAACACGCGCCGCGCGACTGTCGGCTCGATGCCCTCGGGGCCAATGGTCAAAGCCGCGCGCTGGAGTCGCTGCAATTGGGCATCGGTTTGACCATCGGTACCCACACGGTCAACCAACACATGCGGATGGTGTGACGCCTGTCCGTGTGAAGAATTGGCCAAGGTCGCCATCAAACTGGCGACGCCCGTGGGGGTTGCCAAGGTGTTGCCTTGGCCGTAACCCTCACTGATGATCGCCATTTGGGGCCCTGTGCAGCGCACATACCCTTTGGTCCCCGATGCCGCACAGGTTTTGCGTTTTTCGCTGCTGGGCAAACTCTCTGGCCAAGGCATGTCTTGGTAGCCCGACACACCCGATGCCGATCGGAAAGGCTGCACCAGAGTCTGCCCCATCAAAACGGGCAGATCTGAGGCGCGCCAATTCAGCACATCAACCCCTTGCAGTTGCGGCGGCCTTTGCGCAAGGGGCAGACCATGCATCAGGTCGACCATGCCGCATTGCGCACGGGCTGCATCTGTGAGGCCGTCACAGCCGCTGTTCCAGCCCAAACGGTGTGCACTCTTGAGGGTGAGCGCCGGACGATCACAGCTGGCCGAAAAACTGCCTTGTCCTAATTTTTGTCGGCAAAGAAAAGCGTCTAAAAATTGCTGCGAATCCGACCTCTGCATGGCTTGGTCCAGCCCCACCAAGCTGGCTTGGGCAGATTCATGCATCACGATGCCCGACATCAACAACGGCTTCACCAAAGAACCCGGCGGCGCTTGTGTGAACAGCGCATGGTTGGTCAGGGTCTGCGGCACGCGCGGTTTGTGAACCGTGTCTTCGGGCAAATTCGGACAATCGGCTGGCAGGGGCCCTAGCCGTGTTTTGTCATGCGAATAGCAGGGGCTGTTGGCACTGGCTGCGGCCACCAAACGGCCGGTGGGGACATCGATAACAGCCAAGCCGGCCATGCGAACGCGGGCTTTTTCGTAACGGCCATCCGCTTGTGTAGCAAAACGTGCGCAAACTGGCAAGGCCTTGCCACTGAAACACTCGGCCAAGGTTTGCAGACTGGCTTGCCAAGATGGATCAATGCTGAGTTGGACATGCATGCCCACTGTTTGTTTTTGTCCGCCAACCTGAGTGGTGTTCTCATCACCCACGTGTTCTGGATACTGCGCATGTTGTGGCAAGCGCCAAGCCGACAAGGGCTCTAACAATGTCGACAACCCGGGCACATGGTCCCACAAAGAAAACGGCGATCGCAGTGCCTGCTGAGCAGCCACTTCGGCTTGGCAAAACTTCCAAGTGGCCGAGTCTGCCCGGTCCACCACCACCGGCTGCCCGGTCTTGGCATCGGTGCCATACACACAACCTGGCAAGCCCGACCAGGCTGAGCGGGTGGTCAGCATGTGTTTGGGCATGGACACCCACGACTGCAGCTCAAAGCGGGCTTGTGCAGATTCTGCGACGCGTTCTTTCCATGACAAGGATTGCAAAAACCCAAGCCCCTGCCTCCGGACTTGGTCGTTCAGCCACTGCACCGAGCGTTGAAGCTCGACACACGCCTGATCTGATTGAGCCGTCTCTTGAATTAAGCGCTCGATGTTCAACTGGTAGGTTTGCCGCACAAAACTGGCTCGCGCCAGTTGGGTCAGGTGCAGGTTGAACACGGTCACCGATTTTTGCAGCCGCTCAAAGCCCGGTTGAGCTGCAGCACACAGGCCACCGGCCGATGCCTGTGCCGACGCCATCGCTTGACTTGTCGCGCTCACCGGTGCGACATGCCTTAACACCGACTGCACCCCTTGCCATGTGCGGGCACTGAAGTGAACCGGCGCTTGGGTGCGCACCGCTTCACGCTGGTTCATGACCCAGCCTGCCCCCAACACCACGGTAGCGCACAGACCCACCATGACGCCGGCCCTGGCCAGGCTGAATCTGGCTTGTTCAAGCATGCGCCCTCCGCAATCCCCATGCGCCCACAAACACGGTGGTGATCCACAAGCTGCTCTTGCCATAGCTCATCAGCGGCCAGGTCACGCCCGTCAATGGCAACCAAGACAAGTTGCCGGCCACGGTGATCCAGGTCTGCATCAAGACCAAAACGGCAAACAAAAAAAGCAGGTGAATAGAAAAAACTTCTTTCACCGCGGCAGGCTGCAACAACTGCAACGGCGTCAACACCTGTGGACTCACCGTGGCGCAGTGCACCAAAGCACGGTAGGCGTACAAGCTGAATAACAGCAACCAAAGCCATGCACCCCAAGGCCCCCACCAGCCCATGATGGCGGTGAAGGTGTAGTCACTTTGCAATTGCAATGGCAAGCCGTGACACGCCTGCAAGCGCGAAGTGCCACACCAAGGCACTTGACCGACACCAAAGCCCCAATCAAAGCGTGCGGCTTCGGACTGAAACCACATCAAACGCGCCATGTCGTCGCGAGCGGCGGAGAAAGGATCACGCCACGCCTCAAGGCGCTCACCAACCACATCCAAATCGACGCCCACCAAAAAAATAGCGCCAAAGCCCAGCATCAACAACGCCATGCCACCGGTCCACCCCATCACGGTGGCCAGCAAAACCGCCAAGACCATCGCCATCACCAACAAGGGGCCTTTGTCCGAGGTGATGAATGCCGCTGCAGCCACCAACACCATCAAGACCATAGCGCCCGAAAGGTCTCGCAAAGTCGCGCGGGCATGACCGGCATGCCACAGCTGGGCAGCGAATGGCATTTTCCAAACACACCAACCACACAGGCTCACCAAAAAAACCAGCTTCAGCACTTCGCCCGTCACGTATTGTGGAATGTTCAGGCGGTGCGCCAAGAAAAAGACCAGCACGCCCACAACGCCCAACAAGCCCCGCATCACCATCTTGGCACGTGAATGCCGACCCCACAAAAAATGCGCCAAGCGCTGCACCGCCAACAACAACCAAGGCGATGCCCATGCCGCCAACGGCAACAACACCGCACTGACAGCCCAGGCCCACCATTGCTCCAAAGCCAAAAAGCGCAGGCGGTCATGAAAATGGAGTGATTGGTCTAGCAGCAACAACCAGCCTGTGGCCGTGAACAACCACCAACCGGGAATCCAACTCGCATTGATGGGCTTGTAGGTGGGGGGCGGGGCTGCAGTGCGAGAAAAGAAATGCACCACCACCCAAGACACCACCATCCAAACGCCTAAAGCGATCAGGAGGGGTGGATAAGCCACCGGCGAGGGTGCGGCACCCAAAGCAAATGCGCCCAACCAACTGGCCATGCCCAACACCAGCAAGCCGTTGAATTGGTGCAAGGGTGCTGCGCGCGAACGCATCCAATGGGTGGCCAACACCGTTAACAAGCAATGGCCCAACAACAGCCACGGCAATTGCTGCACGATGTTTTGCAAATAATCGGCTCGCTTTGCTTGGTCCTGCGCACGAATCGACTGTCGCACCGTGCGCGCGCCGACATCTGTGCCAACACCCTCCAGCGCGCGCGCCACCCACCACAACGCATCGGCTTGAACTTCAGCGACGGGCGATTGCGTCAGCGGTGCGACCCACTCTTTTACCCACTGGTCCCACTGCACCAAGCGGTTGTTGGACTGCGCTTGCAAACGCGACACCTCGCTGGGCACTTGGGGCTCTAACAAAACCCCCGCCGCCGCATCCATGCCCTGAGCTGGCCATTCATCGGTGGCGTTCATAGCTTCAGCGGTCATGGCTGCACGCATTTGCAAAGCGTCTTCTGCGGTCCAGCGCTGACGCCATTGCTGCGCACGCGATGCAATCTCCTGCTGCCAAACTTGCAGCCGCGCATGCGTTGCCTCTGGCGATGGCACGTCACTCTTGAATGCAGATGCAGGAGACCACCGACACAACCCGGGCGTGTCTGGGCTCATGATTTTTCGAACAAATGCGCCTTCACGCTGACACCACACATCTATCAATGACATGGGCATGGCCGTGCTCAGACCTGACGCGGCTGCTTGGCTGTCTTTTTGCCATCTCAACTCGCCGTCTTGGGCGTGGCGCTTCACATCATGCGCAAGCCACAAAACAAAGCACAGGGCCAAAACAAAGAACACCCATTCCAGCGCAACAGGGCCTAAGGCGGCCCTTCTTGCGGTGATGCTTTGGGCCTCCACTGCCTTCACAGCCATCACCGTCCCGCCCAAAGGGCCAAGGCCGACGCCAAGCCCGCAAGTGCCCCGACGGCCAAGAGTGTGACTACCAAGAGTGCGATAGCGAAGAGCCCCACACGGGTGCTGCGCCTTGCCCACAGGGAATGCTCCGGAGGGATGTCAGCGCTTCTCAAAGCGCGCTCCACCACCAGCACCGTCACATCATCGTGTGCGCCTTGTTGTTGCGCCTGTTCGGCCCAATGTTGTGCCATCTGGGGTGCCAAGGGCACAGTGGCCTCACTCAACAAAGCACACAACGCGTCATCGCTGAAGGCGTTGTAAAAACCATCGCTGCACAACAACAAGCGCTCACCCGGCTGCAATGTGATGGGCTCCATCAAAGCCGGAAAGGCCATGCCACACCCCACCATATTGGCGGGCGATGCAGGGTCGATGCCCTCAGGCGGTGGCAAACCACATTGGGCATAACTTTGGTTGGGCGAGGCCCACCGAAGCTGCCAGGTATCGCCCTGCCGTGCTGCCACCATGACTTTGCAATCTCCAACCATCATGGCCAGCCAGCTTGACGTTTGGGCGTCGATCAACCACACCGCCGCACACACCGCCGCGCCAGGCCCTTGGCCTTCTTGCTGAAGGCGCAGGGCGATGGCTTGGTCTGCTTCCTTTAAAGCTTGTTGCACCCGATCGGCATCGGGCGCCTGCAATTGGCCCAACTGGCTGACCAGCATGGCGCTGGCCACTTCCCCCAATGCGCCGCCGCCCACGCCATCGGCGACCATGAAAAAGTCGGGCGATCGGCAGGCATAACTGTCTTGGTTGACCCGCGAATGAACGCCTCTTAATGAAGCCACACTGAAACGCCATGGGCTTGCCGAATGCAGCAACGGTGCATCGGGCAAGGGGTTGGTGATTCGGTGGGGTGTGCTCAAGGGGGTCCTGTGGTTTCAGTTCGTCTCAGCCCAGTCGTCATGCAGCAAACGCGCCGCACTGGCCAAGATCAGTGGCGTGACTTCGGCCGTGAATGTTTTGTTTTCGGGGTCCCACAAATTCACCATGTCGTGGCTGTCCACCGCCACTTTGGCATAGTCATCTTGTGACAGCAATGACCGCATGGCCTCGGCTTGTGTTTCGGTCACATTCACCAGCAGAGCCTTGAAGTGCGCGCACTGCGCTTTGATGAAACTTTCGCCACCAAAGAGGTCGTCCACACGCACCACATTGGCCAAGCCCACAATGCGCTCTGCGGCATTTTGCAAAGTTTTGGCCTGACTGCCCGTCACATGTTGGTCCAAATAACCCAACAGCATCAATTGTCCCTTGATAGTGCTTTGGCGGGCTTTGCGGAAACCCGGCCGTGCGCGTGACCACCGGTCGTCCATGCTTTGCACCAACTTGATGGCCGCAAACACGCTGAGGCCAAAGGACATGCTGTCTGACAGATCAATCAGGTAATTGGTGTAGCTGGCCGACAGCAGCGTGATGCCGCCCAAGCCCGACTGCCCAATGACAAATGCCTTGTTCATGAAGCCGCCTGTTTTTTGTTTCAGGCTCATCCAAACCAAGACCCAAATGGCCAGCAGGTTGATGACATAGGCCGCGGCGTTGGGCAAGGTCCGCAAATAGGTTTGGTTCAGGGCATCGTCCAATGCGGTGGCCAAGATTTCGCCGTCGTCTTCTACCGAGGCCACCGAGGTCGGCTTGGTCTGACCCAAACCGGGCGCAGACAAACTCAACACCACAAACGCCTCTTTGAATTGCGCGATTTGTTCGGGCTTGATCTGGTCTTGCAGAACATCACTGAAGGAAATGCGGCTGTATCGCCCTTGCTTGTTGCGCCAATTCAATGACATCAAATTGGGCACACGCGCAATATCCGCGGCACCCAAATCGGCCGTTCGCTGAACCATCGACGGCAAGACAAATGTCGCCTCTTCCCAGCGCAAGGGGTACTTGCGCACAATGCCGTCCGCGTCTGGTTTTTGGTTGGCCACACCCAAGCGGTCGTGCATCGATCCGAACATGGGCAAGATGACCGCGATCGTGCCTTCTGGCGGATGACCTGGCTTGAGTTCAACACCGGGAATTTGTGCCACCTTTAATTGGCTCTCGGTATCATTTTTCGGATTCAGACGAATCAGCGGAAATGCCGTGGCACGGTTCATCTGCGCCGTCACATCCATGGCGGCATCGGCATCCGGGTTGTTTTTGTCGGGGTCTGAAAACAAGACGTTGAACAACACCGCACGGGCGCCCAAGTCGTTGAATTTTTGCAAGCCATCGGCCAGCACGTCCCGCGACCACGGCCAGCGGCCATGCTGCTCTGACATCGCCGCGAGCGTTCGTTCATCAATGTCGACGATGAGAATCTTGTCAAACGGCTTGGGGCTTGAAAAACGGGTTTTCAAGATCACGTCGTGGCTGGCCTTTGGCGCACCCGGTGTCAAGGCGTTCATCATGAACAAATAACTGGCATAGAGCGTGGCCAACACGCCCACGGTCAAAATGGCTCGCCCTCCAAAACGGCGCGAATAATGGGCAACCATCGACATGGAAAATGTCTTCAGATCAAGCCCGCGCTTGATCACGTTGTACAGCGGCGGCAAATAGACTTTGGCGATGTCGCGCACGACATCCATCACCGTTTCAAGCATTTTGGACATGGCCAATCAACCCATCATTGTTCAAAACAACAACGCCACGAACAGCAGCGTCAAGACCCAAAAAACACCGGCAATCAGCAGCCCAGGCGCCCCTGCCGAAAAAAGAACGAGCAAAAAATAGCCTGCGATAGCGCACAGCGACAGGCCCGAGTAGCGCGCCCAGACCTGCGCCCCCGGCGCGCGCGTGATCGAATGCCACACACGGCCCATGAAGGCCGGTATGGCCAGCACCATGGCCAGCAGACCCAAGGCAAAACCGAGATCGGTCAACTTCAAATCCATCTGCACAAAACGCTGGTCTATCCACACAAAGAGCACCGTCAAGGCGGCTGTGCCCAGCCATCCACGCTGCAGACCAACCTTGCTTTGGCCAACGCTTGCGACGATAGAAGCCAGCGTGTTGCTTTTGGGCTGGCCAAGGGAAATGTCTGCGATTTCTGCCACAGTGCGTGTTGGCGGGGGCGCATCTGCTGTTTCCTCTAGCGCCCGCTCTAAGGTTTGCACAGTGACTTGGTCTGCTGTTGTCTCCGCCGCTGGAACGCGCCCTGTTTCTGGCACGGCTTGCAAGGCAGGGACCATCGGCTGCACCAAGGGCGTCAGCAGCGGTGTCTGGTCCACATGAAGCAAGGGCGTGGCGGGCGCCACGCCCGTGTCAGGTCGCAGTGCCGTGACGGCTTCACCCCATTGCGCTGGCGGTACATGCAATTGCGCTAACTTTTGCTCAACCTCTGCCAACAACTGTTGGGTCGGGGCTTCGAATGCGGCGCTTGCTGTGAACGGCTCGGTCGCCAGCTTCTTGCAAGCACGCAGCCAGTCGTGCCATACCGCCCAGCCCGCATCTGTCGTTGGCACAGCGACCGCTTTCGTCAGCATGCACCACAAGCTGAACAAATCCACTTGCGCACACGCGGCGCGTTGAATATGCGCCGGCTCCCCGGTGGCTTGGGCCGTGCGAATGGCCATCCGAAATGGTTCTGGTAAGTAGGCCAGTCGATCGGGATCTGTTGGCAAGACAAATTTCAACGCTTGCTCACGACAAACCGCATAAGCAAAATCGATCCATCGCAGGCTGTCCAGATCCAGCACCAAGAGAGATTCTGAATCTGGGTTGGGAACTGTGCTGTTGCCTTTGTGGTTGCCTGTGACGTTGTCTGTTTTGTTGCCTCTGGCCCTGGCACTGATGCACAAGTTGTCGCTCTTGATATCGCCATGCATCATGTCGATTTTGTGGATCGACAAAAGACCGCACAAACACGCGCGTGCAAATTTCAAGGCATCGGTTGGCTGCAAAAAAAGCGGCTCGCCTTGCAAGGCCACACGGTCCAGCCAGTCTCTTTGAAAGTCGAGGCCAGCATCCACCGTCACCACTTCAACGTGGTCTGCATGCACCTGCAAACCGGCGACTTGAACCACATGTTTGGCCTCGCGGTGCGCCAACAAGGTGAGCAACAAATGCTCATGGTGCGCCCATGACAACCACGCTTTCGCCGCGGGTCCGGGCTGACTTTGCCAGGTCTTTCTGAACAAAAATCCCCGCGCGGTCTCGCTGAATTCTTTCCAGACACTCACCGACTGCCCAGGTGCTGGGCTTTGGGTCTGGATCAATTGCGGCGCAGGCATCACCATGCGGTCATGTGTTCAGGAAACTCCTGCAGCCGATCGGTCGATCAGCTGAGCAAAGGAATTCTTAAGAACAAGAAAAAGCCGTCCAAACTCAAGAACGTGCCTGCCACCGCAGCGACCATGCCCGAGACATAGAGCGTGCGTCGCTCTGTGATCAGCACGACCGATATCAAAATGATGGCCAACTGCAGCAACAGCCCAGCAAAGTCAAAGTACGGGCCTTTTTCCATGGCCTGGTCTCTGGCCAATTCAGCTTCTTTGGCTTTTGCCAAGAGTTCTTTTTTGCCTTCGCCCGAGGCGGGGTCAGAGTCGTAACTCAAGGCTTTGGCGCGCAAAGCTTCAGCTTGTTCACGCAGCGATTTCTTTGCCTCTTCGTTGGCCAAAGGCACGGCGGTGTTGGCAATCCCATCCAGCGTCTGCGCTGCCAAATTCAAATCGTTTTGACGGATGTTTTTGGCTTGAAAAAACGCATAGGTGTTGATGGCCGAGGCATTTAAAAACGAGGCGGTACCAGCGGCATTTTGTGAGCCCAAGGTGTTCACCAACAACATCGAGGCAATCAGCGAAATGATGATGGAGCACTTGCGTTGAAACGCTTCTTTTTTGGATTCTGGGGTGTCTGACATGGGTTAATTTTTTACGTAGATGAACAAAATTCAGATGGCCTGAATGAACTTTTGAAAGCGCGCTTGGCGCGCAGGGTTGGGTTTGTCTGAGGGCCGTGGCAGCTTGTCAATGCCTGACTGCAGCAACATGTCCAAGCGTTCAGCCGGTGAGGGGTGTGTCGAAAAAAGCAACTCGGCACGCGGGTCATTGCCCTTGAACCGCTGCAGCTTCTCGAGCACATTGATCGCTGCTACCGGGTCGTAGCCAGCACGGGTCATGTACTCCACGCCCAGACGGTCGGACTCAAACTCTGCGCTCTTGTCCAAACCTCGGGCATAAATTTGACCGCTGGCTTGGGCCAATTTGGCGGTGTCTGAATCTTGGGTGACCGCTTGCAAGCCTTTGGCCGCTTGATCGGCCAAGCGCTGTCTTTGCACCACTTGATAGTGGTGACGGCGAGAGACATGGGCCACTTCGTGCGCCAGAATAAACGCCAACTCGTCCTCGCTCTCCAGAGTTTTGAGCAAACCCGAAGACAACAAAATATATCCGCCCGGCATGGCGAAGGCGTTGATGGCATCTGACTTGATGACCCCAAAATGCCACTTGTAAATGGCACCTGATTGGGCCGACAAAGCCTGGCCCAACACGTTCACATATTGCTGTGCGTGATCAGCGGGCACCAAAGGCGCTGCACCCAAGACCTGCGCGGCAGCTGCCTTGCCAACTTTTTCTTCGTCGGTCTGCGCGGCTGCAGAAAATGCCACGCACGCTATCAGGCCCATCAGTGCCTGCTTCATGTATTTACCACTCATCATCGCCTTTCTTCTTCGTAGACGAAGAGGACCCCGCGCCCTGACCCGAGCCAGCTGCGGGCGTTGCCGCAGGCGCAGGTCGTGGTGCTGTCAATTGAATTTTTTGGCTGATGGCCGTCACATTGCCGGCCACTAAAAAGGTCTGAACGGTGGCAGGTGTTGCCGTCAACAACTCCAGCTTGTTGGCTTCATTGAAATCAGGCTGTCCGCTCACCAGATCCTTCGCCGAGAGACCGCGTGCGGCCGATGTGGCCACAATGTTGCCGGTTCCTAGGCGCCCGGTGTCAATGGCGGTGGAGCCGCCCGTGGCACCCGCAAAATTGATTTGCGAGACTTTGAGCCAGCCGGTCTTGCCGGCCGCATCCACCTCAACCCAAAAGCCTTGTCGCTTGAGCGTTTTGACGGGGCTTCCGGCTGCCAACTTGACGCTGCCCGGCTTGCCATCGGGCTTGTCCAACAGGGTGGCTTCTTCGCGCACAGTCTGGGCGAAGGTGCCGCCGATGCAAGCTAAAAAGAGCAGCCCTGCCGAGAGCGCCGTTCGTAAAGAGTTGTGTTCAGTACTCACCGCCAAAATTCCTTATCACGATGTCTTTGTGACGCACGCTGTTGGGTTCCGCCAGCGGCTTGGGGTTCTCTTCAGCACGTGGTGCCTGCGGCAAGGGGTTCGCCGCAAGGGGAGCTGGCGGGGCGGGCGGCGCAGGTGCCACCTCCACCACCACGACCTTGCATGACGGCTTTTGCACAGGTGCGCGCACCACCACTTCCAACTCTTGCCCAGCACCCGAGGATGAAACCAAGCTCAAGCCTTCCAACTTGGCCTCAAGGCGCTTGCCTGGCGCCACTGCCACATCACACAAGAAGTGCGCCATGTTGCGGGTTGCAACGGTGGCATAAAACGACTCACTGGCTTCGCGCGTGCCCCGCAGACTGCCCGCTGCTTTGGCGTAGACAAATGAACCCTTCGCCACCACGCTGCGTTCTGCCAAGCGCTCGCGCACGTCTGGCGGCAACTGCGCATTCACTGAAGTGGTGAATGCCAGTGCCATCACAAAAAGTACCCGCGTCGCGAGGAGTTCACGCATCAGAAGTCGCGCGCTGCTCGACCCTGACCGCTGTAGGCTTCAGACTTGCGGGGCTCTGCATTCTTGGCTGCGGGTGCTGCACCGGCATTGCCACCGGTCGCGGCGCCGCTCGACACCGCTGCAGCCTTGGCGCCGCTAGAACGGTTGAGTTTGGCCAAGAAGGCCGCAATTTGCGCTGAAGCCACTTTCCATTGCACCACCACACCGACCACAGGGCCGTTGTTGCTGGGGTGCAAAGTTTCCCACTCGCTGGCCACCGTCAAGCCGCTGATTGGCAACGCATCGCCAATGGCTTTCACGCTCTTGTTGAAGGCGCTGTCATCTTGGTAACGGGTCGATTCGTCGGTGAAAACGGTGGAGACTTCGGCGTCCATCATCTGGCGGTTTGACTCCACCGCTTCGCCCATGAACGAGCGGATGAGGCCATAGCCACGGGTTTTGGCAACCTCATAAGCCGAATCAATGCTCTGCTGGTTTTTGGTGCGGGGTTGTGCTTGCGCATAAGCCAACAGCACGTACTCGCCTTTTTCGTCACGCACCAATTGCGCGCCATACATGGACAACAAGGTGCGCTTGTCGTCTGGAATGTGTTGGTCAATGGTCTTGCCAGGTTCGCCTTTGGGAATCAAATCCCATTGGTTGGTCACGATCGCATCGGCAACCGCATGCAGTTTTTCGGTCCAGACCGTGACAATGCCCACCTGACCTTGGCCCGAACTTGGGTTTTGCTCAAAAGAAGCCATCACCTTCATGCCCGTGCAGCGGCCGGCGGCCACTGTCGAAACCGCATTTTTAAAGCTGGTGGTTTCGGCAATGGCTTTGGCGGCTTGCTGATCCACAGGCTTTGAAGGATCCAAGCCTTTTTTGCGCAGCTCTTCAGACATCTTGTCACCCAACAACTTTTCGCCATACAGCGCAGCGGTCTGAATGGTTTGCGGCACGTTGGCGCGGGATTTGATGTCGGAGTTGAGGGCTTGCGCCACTTTCACGGCGCCCTCTTGGGCCATGCCTTCACGGCGCAGTTGCTCGGCATCGGCTCTGGCTTTTTCAGCGGGCGGCAAACCGGTGTCCATGATGGCTTCGGTGGCCACAATGAGTTTTTGCGTCTCAACACACTGCCCCTTGGCGGTGAGCAAGGCCTTGTTGAAGGCGTTGACCCGCGCGTTGACAAAGTTGGGATCGCTGGGCGGCGCAGAAATGGTGGCCGTTGCGAAGTCGATCAGCACCGTGCGACCTTGTTCGTCTTTTTTGGTGTCTTTGACTTCACGCAAACCTTGCTCGCGAATGAACTTATCCATGCGTGAGCGAACAGTCTCTGTGCCCGAAATGCTGTTGGGCAATTCAGGAATCGGTTTTTGTTCCAATTCCAACTTAGCTTCTTGAGCCACCAGAGGCGTGGCCGTTGCGGCATACAACAAAGCGGCCGCAAACCAGGGGGTCAATGCGATGTGTTTATCGAATTTCATAGAGCATGTTCCTTTGTTAATTACCAATCGTCGTCATTTTTTGATTTCGAGCCACGGCCCTCCGCGGGGGCTGACATGCCGGGCAGCACGGGCATCGTCAACTGCACACTGACGTTGCCACTGACTTCTTCGGGCAACACTCGGGCCAGCACGCTGCCGGCTTTCAGGGGTTGCGGCAGGCGGCCTGAGACCACTTTGGCTGTGGCGGTCCGATCGGTCACGCTGATCACTTCTGCCCTGGCCACTTCACGCTCTTCTTGCCCCAATGACTCGCGGGTGTAGGGGTCAACCAAGTTCTGCCCCAAGCTGACTAAACGGTAGATGCGCCCAACCTGAACCGTCTCGCCACCTTGGTTGAAGGTCACTTCAGAATCTGTGCCGCCCACCACGGCAATCGGGTAGATGGCGGTGCCAATCACTTGGCCCAAATCTGCGCCAATGTCGGCGGCGTATTGCCCCATCGACACGGACGAGGGCAGTCGACCCGGGTTGTTGTAGGTTTGCGCAAATTTGATCTGGCCAGTGGCGATGTCAATCACCCGCACATCGATGCCCACCGGAGCCACACTGCGTGTGACCACACGACCGGTCACGCGTTGTTGTTGCTGTTGCTGGGGGGCGAAGTCTTTCAAGGCGGCCAACACAATGTAGTCAGCCCCCACACGGACACCGACCTTGACCGTTTCTTCGATCGGCGCATTGCGCGCGTTCACGCCAGCCAATTCGCGGTTGCTGCTGTCGGTGAACCGGCGGTCAATCATGGCGAACTTGCGCGTTTGCGTCAGGTAGGCCTCTAACGCAGCCGATACGCTTTCGGCAAACTCCGCCGCTTCAGGTCGTCCCCGTGCGCCGCCCGTGACGGTCACCGGCATCACCGCCAGCTTCAAGCGCTTGAGCTGCTCAGACGCTTTGTACGAGGGAATCACGGCTTTGATTTTGACAAACGCACGGCCCGAACCGGGGCTGGTGCCCGACTCCAAGACTGAATAGGACTTGATGACCCCGCGCGTCATCTTTTCGATGTTTTGCTTGAAGTTTTCTTCAATGGTGGTGTTGCCGCCCTTGGTCACTTCGCTCATCGACAACGATGTGGCGGTCGAAATGCGCATGCCCCCCACTTGGGCAATCGCATTTTCAATCGCATCAATGGTCGCTTTGCCGGGGTCTCCCCCGTTGCCTGTGGCGATCACTTCGCGCATCACAATTTGCGCGTGAGCAACCCCCAGCGACAACAGCAACCACGCAAAGATCCACGCCAAGCGCCAAGGCTTCATTGCAAGCTCACTTGAGGTTGAGTTGGTTGACCACCACATCAGCGGCCACTTTGGCCGCGTTGGCCAACGCGGCGCGTCCTGCGTCATTGAGCTTTTCAGCTCGGCCGCTGAAAGTGCGGTTCGCAGAACCAATGCTGCGGGCAAAACGACCGGTCAGGTCATAGGCGGTGATGTTCATGTTGCCCGTGGCCAACCACAAGCCGGTATTGGGGTCGTTGCGGTAGCCGTCAACCTCAATGGAGGCCAAGATCAACTTGGTCAATTGACAATCTTTGATCTTCTTGAAGGTGTCGTTGCGGACGTTGGCTGGCAGTTGCCCTGTCTCTGACTCGGCATACATTTTTGAGAATGGATCGTTGTCAGTCACGCCACAGTTGCTCACCAGTTCTTCCCATGGCACGGTGCTGATGCGGTTGTTCGTCAACGTCTCGCCCACACGGTTTTGCAAGTCATCGATGTTGGCCCACGCCACATATTTGATGCGGTCGCGTTTGGTTTCTTGCGAACCGCCCGTCACCGTCTTCGACGTTTGCGTCACTGAAATCGCGTCTGCCGAGGCTTCGGCACTGCCCGAGCGGTTGCCAGCCGAAGCGTCTGCGCTGGCCGATGTGCCACTGGTACCCACCGTCGATTCGGCGCGTCGGGTGACTTTGGTGTCAAAAGAGGTTTGTGAATCAGCAACGCGCGCCATCACCAAGAAAGCAATGTCATCTTGGGCATTGGCTTTGCCACCGCCAGAAGCTTGAGATGACTGGCGCAAGCGGCTGTCGATCATGCTTTCATTAATGGCGGCTTTGATGCTGACCGTGCAGGTGCTTGAGAAGCCAGAGGTGCACTTTTCATCGACCACGCTCACATCAACCACGATGCTGTTGATGTCGTCCAAGAAGACTTTTTCGTTTGCCAAAATATTGTCCAATTTGGCGCCCTGCAAACTGCCCAAATAGCTTTTCCAAGCCGCCACTTTGGCTTTGCTGGTGGCGGTCTCTTTGTTTGAATCTGTGGCTTGGCCGCGCACAAATTTTTGTTGCGCCATGGCCATGCTGGTCAAGCCGCACAGCGCGAGGGCCAACAAGACGGACTTGAAACGGAAGGAAGATGGGAGAGTTTTCATCAGAGGACTTTCAGCGTGTTTTGGCACACAGTTCAAGAAGACGGGGAATGGCCGGCGCGACAGTTTCGAGCTTGACCTCGGCCTGCGCCAGCATTTGGGCATCTCGTTTTGCCAAGCCACCCAAAAGGTTGGCCATGGTGCGCGATAAGAGACGATCAAAGAAGACCAAATCGCGCTCGGGCGTATCGTCTTCCGTCGAGTTCAAGGGCGTGCGATCTTCGAAAGTGTTGGCCGCCAGCACATTCAAAATCCGCTTGTCGTTGCCGCTGGCGTATTCATCAATCACGATCAAGCGCAACACCAAGGTGCGCCGAATGATGGTGACGCCGCGCTGTGTGCTGTGGATGATTTTTTTGTCCAAGTCGCGCAACACCACTTCAAATTTCAAATCGGCATCAGGAATGGTGATTTCGTTTTGAGCCGCCAAATCGTCGTTGAATTTGACGGCATAGCGTTTCGCCAGTGCGTCGTTTTCTTGGAACGGCAGCATGGGAATGTTCAGGTTGTCGCAAATCGCCGAGCTGGCCGAGAAGCCCAACAACTCGGGGTTCAAAATTTGCTCGATCTTGTAGGCGGCCAGCTTAGCTTGCGCGTCGGGGTGAACCGACGCCTTGGTCAGACGCGCAAAATAATTGCTGCTGAAGCCTTGGTCCCACTTGTTGAAGCGGCCCAAGAAATGAACAAACGCTTGGCTATAGCCTTTGTAGGCTTCGCCCATGTAGGCCACGGCTTTGGCGCGAATGTTCTTCAAGTCCCCACCCGGCCGCTCAAAGCGCAACATGAAGGGGAAAGAGGAGACGATGCGCCAGCCCGTGCTGGGGCTAAAAGACAACACCATGCCCACGCCCGACATGAAGATGAACAGGGTGTTGGCGTTTTCACCGTCCTTTTCAACGCGTGCGCCCACCGTGGTTTCAAAGTCATGGGCAAAACCCACCAGCATGTCTTCGCCAAACTCAATGCCGTTTTTGAACTGCACCAAGGGCGGTTTTTGCTGCGCCAACAAACTGGCCGTGAGTTTGCTTTCTTCGGTGAAAGCCTTGCTGTCGGTCAGGTTCAGGTTGCGTTTTTGACGCACAAACTCGCGCGTCAAGTCATAGCGGGCTTGTGCCGCGCCGCCATTCAAACCGAAACCTGTCCACACCGGCGGTGATTTGGGTCGGCTTCGGGTGGCGGCCGGCTGCGCATGCGACCACAGCGGCCAGCTCAAGCTGGGCAGACTGGCCCAGGTCAACAGCCAATGGCGTCTGGAAGAGCCTTGGGGTTTGAGCTTTGCCATCTCAGTCTTTGTATTTGCTGCTGAGATCGGTGACCGCTGACTCGGCTTTTTTCACATCGACCTTGGCCATGTCCTTGGCCCGCATGGCTTGCTCCCACTTGGCCGAAATGATGCAGCTTTGAATCAAAGCATTGTTGGCTTGCGTCAGCGCCGGCAGAGGCGCCGCCATTTTCACCATGTCACCAAATCCAGCGGTCAGGGTTTGCAACAACTCGCCATAAGACTGCGCAATGATGCCTTGAGCAACCAAGCGCTTTTCTTGTGCTTGAACCAACATTTGCTTTTGGCGGTCGTCCAGCGTCGAGGTCTTTGAAATCATTTTGATTTGGGCCGCGTGCATCTCTGGGCTCACATCTTCAAAGACTGGCTTTTCACCTTTGGCATTGGACTTCAGCGAGGCCAAGCTTTCCAACTGGCCCATCAACTGGTTGCCGCCTTGGGTGGTCTTGATGATGTCGTTACCGATTTGAATCGACTCGAGGTTGACCAGATTGGCCTGGGCGTACATCTTGCCAATACGGGTGTTGGGCAACTGGCGTGCGTAGGCTTGTTGGGCTTGCTCAATCTGCATGCCAGTTCTGGCTGGACCTTCCCACTGCTGGCGAGAGGGCATGTTGGGCTCGTTCATGAAAATATCTTTCACGGTGGCCGTGTGAATCAACTGGTAATTCTGTGAGTCAAACTCTTTGCGCATGCCATCGCCTTGGCTGTATTGGTTGCGCAAATTGCCAGCGCTGACCAAATCGCCCAAAGCCTGTCGCAGATTTTTATTGCCGTATTCGCCATAGGCGTTCAAGCGTGCGCGAAACACCAAGGCCGTGAAGTGTTCAGTGGCAACGGCTGCTTGGTACGCTTCCCACCAGCGGTTTTTATTAACCGACAACTCGGGGGCCTGCAAGTGCAAGAAGGTCAAGGCCATCAGGGCATCCGAGCGCTCTTGCTGATCCGAGGCACGAGAAATTTGGATCAAAGCCGCCAAGGTGTCGGGCTCTGGAAAGGCCAAAAAAGTGTCGTAAATGGCGCGCACTTTTTTGGTCTCAAAAGAGGCCTGAAAAAACTTCGCGTTGGGAAAAGTCTTGTTGATCTTGTCGTTGCGAAAGGCCTTCAAGAACTCGTCTTGCAACGACTCCAACTCAGGAATGTTGAACTCGCTGGCAATCACCCCGGTATTGACTTTGAGGTTGCCCAAGGCGCCCACCTGTTGGCGGCACCATTGGTCACTGGGCGTCAGGCCCCCCTTGGCCGGTGCTTTGGCACCACCAACCGCGGGCATGCCGCCCACTGGCTGGCCGCCCGGTTGCTGGCCAGGCGGTTGCAGCTGTTGCAGCTGCTTCATCAAATTACCAAATTGGGCTTGGGCGCCGAGAGGGGCCAGTGCCAACGCGAACAGAACAAAACCGAGGCGTTTGTGTTGAAGCAGCTTTTTAGTCATCGTCAAATTTGATGGTTAATATTATTCATAACAATAATAACCACAAAATTGACAATGTGCGCACCGTCTTCACTGAAATAAATGGGCCGGTTTCCGAGGTCCCACCGTCGGGGTTTTTCAGGTCAGCGTTATTCTCTGACCAACCGAAACCCCATGCCTGTTCCGCGATTTCGGGCGGGGGCTTTGCCGCGGTAGGCGCTGCGCAAAAAAGACACGGGCAAGTCCCATCCGCCACCTCGGGTCACGAGCCTGCCGCAATTCAACGGCGCAAGACCGGAATCGGGCTGAACCAGTTGAGCGCTCCAGCAGTCTTGTGTCCACTCCATCACGTTGCCGTGCATGTCGTAAACACCCCAAGCATTGGGCACAAAACTGCCCACCGGGGAGGTGTAGGCAAAGCCATCTTGGCAACTTTGCCCAGGCCAACGGGGGTTTTTCTGAAGCAAAGCCGCATCGGCACCATTGGCGTGGGTGCACACACCCGCCGCACCCGATGTCCAGGGGTAGGCCGATTGAGCGCCCGATCTGGCGGCATATTCCCACTCGTGTTCGCGCGGCAAACGGTAAATCTGCCCTGTTTTTCGACTCACCCACTGAGCAAAGGCTTGCGCATCCGCCGCATTGACACAGACCACCGGATGGTCATCGGTCTGCGCAAAACCTGGGTTTTTCCATCCCAAATGTGCAACCAATACATAGCCATCGCCATCCCAAGTCAAACACCCTGAATCGGCTCGGTGCCCGGACTCGCGCTCAAACGCCATCCACTGGGAACGGGTCACTTCGGTTCGGCCGATCGCAAACGCGGCAACGGCGACTTGGATGCGTGGCGCTTCGTCTGAGTCGCGGCCGGCCTCATTGCCTGGCGAGCCCATGAGAAATGTGCCGGCTGGCAACTTGACCATCACCGGACAACTGTCGCACTCTTGAAATGTGGCGGACAACTGCGACAGGGACGACGCTTTGGCCGGCGGTGCAACAGGCGAGGGCGGCGTGGCCCCCGCTGGTTTGGCCACTGGAAGCTCTTGCGGTTGGGGGGCTGATGGCGCCGGTTTCCCTTGTTGCACTTGCTTGCCTTGTTGCACTTGTTGCAGTTGTTGCCCTTGTTCCGCTTTCAAGGCCGCTTGCGGGGCCTGTTGCGCGCTTTGGCCCTGTTGGCCAGATGGCGCGGATTGAGCCAATGGCGCGGACTGTGCGGGTTGTGGCTGTGGTTGGGCTTGCGCTGGCAGTTGTGGTTGTACCTGCGGTTGGGCTTGCGCTTGCGGTTGGGCTTCCGCTTGCACTTGCGGTTCGGTTTTCCCTTGCGGCTCTGGCTGCGGCGCCATGGGCTTTGATTGCGTGACAGCGGCTTGCAGTCTGTCCACAATTTGTTGACACCCGGCCATGCCCCAACACACGCTCAACCCAGCTGCAACCATTGCCGCACGCCGCAGAGCATGGGGAAACTGCAAATCACGATTGAACATGCTGACCCTCAACTGAACAGAGTGGGCATGTTAACCAAACTGTTATTCAGCGGTCAGGGTTGGTTGGCTCGCGTTTTCAACCAGCGCATGAGGCCGCCCAAAACGGGCAGTTTTTCGTACAACTCTTCGGCGACGTCCCAGTAGTCGCGGTGCATCGTGACGCGGCCTTGCTCGTTGAACTGCACATGGCTCGCGCCCCGCACTGTTTGCAAGGTCACGGTGTCGAAGCGCTTAAATCGAAAGCGAAAGTCCCACGTCAAAAAGGCCTGCGAGCCATCGACCACTTGGGTTGTGACCACGAAGTGGGGTT